>DATHWE010000184.1:0-6865 GCA_035460905.1 Methylophilaceae bacterium
TGACTTTATTGAGTGGTGATTCATGCAATACCGCCATACCGTCGCACAACACACCTACCAGTTTCCCGACCTGAAGTCGGTGATGGCCAAAGCCACGCCAGCGCGTTCCGGCGATTACCTGGCCGGAGTCGCTGCCGAAACGGCCGCCGAGCGCATGGCCGCGCGCATGTGCCTCGCGGAGATACCGCTCAAGCACTTTCTGGAAGAGTTGTTGATCCCCTATGAAACCGATGAAGTCACCCGCCTGATTGTCGACACCCACGCCGCCGCGGCATTTGCGGAAATCGCCCATTTGAACGTCGGCGATTTCCGCAACTGGCTGCTTTCCGATGCGGCGGATTCCGCAATGCTCAAGCGCGTCGCACCGGGTATCACGCCGGAAATGGCGGCGGCGGTGAGCAAGCTGATGCGTAATCAGGATTTGATCCTGGTTGCACGCAAATGCCACGTCACTACGGCTTTTCGCAACACCATTGGCCTGCCAGGACGGCTTTCGGTGCGCCTCCAGCCTAATCACCCGACCGACGACGCGCGCGGCATTGCCGCCTCGATGCTGGACGGTCTGCTGTACGGTTCGGGCGACGCCGTGATCGGCATCAACCCGGCGACGGACAGTATTCCCGCGCTGATGAATTTGTATGACCTGGTGGATGAAGTCATCAGCCAGTACGAAATTCCCACCCAGTCCTGCATCCTTACCCACGTTACCAACCAGATCCAGGTGATGGAGAAGGGCGCGCCGGTGGATCTGGTGTTCCAGTCCATCGCTGGTACCGAGAAGGCCAACCAGGGGTTCGGCGTGAATCTCGGTATTCTGCAGGAAGCCCACGAGGCGGCCCTGTCGCTGAAACGTGGCACGGTAGGCAATAACGTGATGTATTTCGAAACCGGGCAGGGCTCGGCGCTGTCCGCCAACGCCAGTTTCGGCGTGGATCAGCAAACCGTCGAAGCGCGCGCCTACGCCATTGCACGGCATTTCTCGCCGCTGCTCAGCAATACCGTGGTCGGCTTTATCGGCCCGGAATACCTGTATGACGGCAAGCAGATCATCCGCGCCGGACTGGAGGATCATTTCTGCGGCAAGCTGCTCGGCGTGCCGCTGGGTTGCGACGTGTGCTATACCAACCACGCCGAGGCCGACCAGGACGACATGGACACGCTGATGACGCTGCTGGGCACGGCGGGCATCACCTTCATCATGGGCATCCCCGGCGCGGACGACATCATGCTCAATTACCAGACCACGTCCTTCCACGACGCGCTCTACCTGCGCAAGGTGCTCGGCCTCAAGCCCGCACCGGAATTTGAAGCATGGCTGAAACGCATGAACATCATGGACGAGCAGGGCGAGGTGCGACCCATCGCTTCATCGCATGCCATCCTGCAGAACATGCCGCGCAATCTGCTGGCTGCCGGGTAATTGGAAATGAGCGATTCCGACGAAAATACACCCTTGTCCAGCGATCCCTGGCGGCAGTTGAAAGCTTTCACCAACGCGCGTATTGCGCTGGGCCGGGTGGGCAGCAGCCTTCCGACAAAAGAGGTGCTCGATTTCGGCATGGCCCACGCGATGGCGCGCGACGCCGTGCATACCCCGCTGGATGCGGAAGCCTTTTGCTCGGAACTGCACGCGAGCGGATTCGAGACCGTACAGGTGAAAAGTGCCGCGCCGGATCGCGCATCGTATCTGCTGCGCCCCGACCTCGGCCGACGGCTGTCGGAGGAGAGCGAGTCGCTGCTGCGGGCATCGGCATGCAAGGAGACGGAGATACTGTTCGTCGTCGGCGACGGGCTTTCCTCGCTGGCGATTACCAATCATGCGCGACCGCTGCTGGAAGCCCTGCGTGCGCTGATGCCAGCCGGACAGTGTCGCGCGCCGGTGGTCGTCGCCACCCAGGCGCGGGTGGCACTGAGCGACCCGATCGGCGAGCTTTTGAACGCCCGCATCGTGGTGATGCTGATCGGCGAGCGGCCGGGATTGAGCTCGCCGGACAGCCTGGGCATCTACATCACTTATGGCCCGCGCATCGGTCGGCAGGATTCCGAGCGCAACTGCATTTCCAACGTGCGGCCGGAAGGCCTGAATTACCAAGCGGCCGCGCGCAAGACCCGTTGGCTGGTCGTGGAGGCGCTACGCCTCAGGCTTTCCGGTATTGGGCTCAAGGATCAGAGCGACGTGGTCGAGATCGGCGCGGTCAGCAGTCCGGGCCTGCCCGACAAGTCCGACCCGGTCGGTTTGCCGTAACGGCGCAAGGATTCCGAAGGCAATTCGCCGAACAGTTTTTTGTATTCCTGCGAAAAGTGGCCGAAGTGCCAGAAGCCCCACGCGGTCGCGGCGTCGGTGACGGACTGTCCTTCTTTCAGCATCTGGCGCACGCCGTTGAGACGCTGCGCTCGCAGATAGGCGACCGGATTCATGCCCACCTGTTCCTGAAAGCAGTATTGCAGGGTGCGGCGGCTGATGCCCAGTTCGCGGCAGAGCTGTTCGATATCGAGTGATGCATCGGGCGTCTCCCGCAGAATGTCGCGTGCCTGCCTGACAATGCTCCAGCGCTTGTGCGGGGTTGTCTCCTCGGCGGTGTCGGTGCCTTGTCCGTCATCGAGAACGTCGATCAGGCAGGAAAGCACGCCGCCGCGCAATTGCCGGCGGAAATTCTCGCTTTGCAGCAGATGGGGATATTCGCGGCACAAGGCGAACACCAGCGACAGGAATTCGCCGGCCTCGCGCATGATCGTCGGCGACACCGGTTTCAGCCGGGCGCGCTCACCTGAAGCGCGCTTTTCGAGCAACCACCCCGGCATCGCACTCTCCGGTGCGACGATGCCGCCCATGACCAGCCGGGAGGGTGAGTAAAACTCGAACCCGTCGCGTCCCGAAAAGATATGCACGGTATTCGGCCGCAATGTCTCCCCGCAAAAGGTGCCGTGCGCACCGCCGCGCAAGGGGATGCCGACGGCGCAGATGCCATCCTCCAGCTTGCCGCTCTGGAACAGCGCCTGGCTGGTGGATTCGGCAAACAGATTGATGTCTTCGAACAGCAACTCGACGATGGCGCCGCTGAAGCTGCCCGACGAAAGCTGCGCGTAATGCTGATGCCAGCCCTCCAGCAGCGAGGCCTGTTCGTCGAAATCCTGGGTCCGCGCTTGCTTCATCCGCGCAGTCTGGTGCGGGGGAGTATTCATGTCGCTATCCTTCAAGAAAGTGAACGACAGTTACTGTTTATGTGTCTGGAATAATAGCAATATTTGCGCCAGAGGATTCGAGCCTTTAATCAGATGCTTACGGCGAGCGCCGATCATTTTGTGCTTACCCGTGGTGCATACGCCGCGTTTGATGCTTCGCGATGGAACCTGATGCGGTAAAATTGCGCCCCTATGAACATCAACATCGCTCATATCGAATCCCTCGATCAGGAAGGCCGCGGCGTCGGCCGGATCGAAGGCAAAGTCATTTTCATCGACGGCGCCTTGCCCGGAGAGAAAGTCACCTACAGAACCACGCGCAGCAAGGCCAGCTACGAAGTCGGCAAGCTGGATCAAATCCTCAAGGCTTCGCCCATGCGCACCCAGCCGCAATGCCCGCATTTTGGCGTGTGCGGCGGTTGCGCTTTGCAGCATATGGATATTGCAGCGCAGGTGGCGGCCAAGCAGCGCATGCTGGAGGACGACCTCTGGCATATCTCCAAGGTAAAGCCGGAAACCATGCTGCCGCCGATCTACGGCCCGGCCTGGGGTTATCGCCACAAGGCGCGGCTGAGGGCGCGCTTCGTGCCCATGAAGGGGCGCGTACTGGTCGGTTTCCACGAAAAGGCCAGCAGCTATGTCGCGGTCATGCACGAATGCCATGTGCTGCCGCCGCATATCTCGGCGCTGATCGTTCCGTTGCAGGACTTGCTGGCCAAACTCTCGATCAAGGATCGCATGCCGCAAGTCGAGGTCGCCGTCGGCGAACACGTATCGGTGCTGGTGTTCCGCGTACTCGACCCTATTACGCCGGAGGATGAGCCGCTGATCCGCGAATTCGCCGACACCTATGGCGTGCAGGTCTGGCTGCAGAGCAAGGGCCCGGAAACCGCGAAGCCGTTCCATCCGCTGGAAGCACCGGGGCTTTCCTATTCGCTGCCCGAATACGATCTCGTCTATCCTTTCAAGCCGCTTGAGTTCACCCAGGTCAATCCGCAGATCAACCGCGTGCTGATTCGCCGTGCGATGCGACTGCTCGATCCGCAACCCGGCGAGCGCATTGCCGACTTTTTCTGCGGCCTGGGTAATTTCGCGTTGCCGATTGCCCGCATGGGCGCCACCGTGCTCGGCATGGAAGGTTCGGCGGCGCTGGTGCAGCGCGCGAAGGAAGGCGCCGAACGTAACGGCCTGGCTCACGCGGTTGAGTTCCGCGAGGCCGACCTGTTCGAAAAAACCGCCGACAGCCTGGCCGCGCTCGGTCATTTCGACAAGTGGCTGATCGACCCGCCGCGTGACGGCGCAATGGAGCTGATCAAGGCCATCGAAGAGAAAACAGCGCCGCAACGCATCGTCTACGTATCGTGCAACCCCGCCACGCTGGCGCGCGACTCCGGACTGCTGGTGCACAAGGGCTATCGCGTGGTCGCAGCGGGTGTGGTCAACATGTTCCCGCATACTGCGCACGTGGAATCCATCGCCTTGTTCGAAAAGCTGGCGGCGGAATGAGGGCAGGGCGGTTGTTGCGCCTGTTGGCGCTGGCCGCCCTGACTGCTTTCGTATTCCTCACGGCCTGTTCACGGCCGGCAAAACATATCGAAATCCGCTTCGCCATCGCGCAGGCGCCGTTGACGCTCGATCCGCGCTACGCGACCGATGCTGCCTCCGAACGCATCAACCGGCTGATCTATCGGCCCCTGGTGGATTTCGATGCAAATTTCCGGCCCGTGCCTGCACTGGCGCGATGGAAGTGTGCCGATGCGCTGCATTGCCGTTTTACCCTCGGCGACAAAGGCCGCCAATTTCATGATGGAACGCCCCTCACTGCGCACGACGTGGTGGCGACGTATCGTTCGCTGTTAACACTCAGGAATTCGCCGCATACGGCGGAATTTTCGAATATTGCGGCTGTGCGGGCCGTGGACGACAACGCTGTCGACTTCACACTGAAACAGGCCGATGCGCAATTTCCGGCGCGGCTGGTCGTCGGCATCCTCCCGGCGAAACTGATAAATCAGAAGCACGATTTTGCACGGCAGCCGGTGGGTAGCGGCCCCATGAAACTGGTGAGCTGGAATCGCGTCCTGAAGTTACAGCGTGTCTCCGACCGCCAAGCGGTCACCATTGAAGAGGTACGCGACCCAACGGTGCGCGTACTCAAGTTGCTGCGCGGCGAGGCCGACTTGCTGCAAGGCGATCTGCCGCCAGAGCTCGTGGCCTATTTGCGTAATCAGGCGGATGTCATCGTCAAGGAATTGCCCGGCGCCAACTACTCCTATCTGGGTTTCAATATGCAGGATGCCCAGTTGCAGGATGCCCGGGTACGCCGAGCGGTGACGCTGGCCATCGACCGCGACACCATCGTGCGCCAGGCGCTGGTCGGCGGCAGTCGGCCCGCCACGGCCATCCTCCCGCCCGAGCATTGGGCCGGCAACGCCATGCTGCCGCCATACCCTTACGATCCGGTCGAAGCGCGGGCATTGCTGCAGCAGGCCGGAATCGCTTTGCCGCTAAAACTGGTGTACAAGACTTCCACCGACGCCCAGCGCGTGCGCCTTGCGACTATCCTGCAGGCGCAAATGCGACCGGCCGGCATCGAACTGGAAATCCGCAGCCTGGACTGGGGCACGTTCTTCGATGATGTCAAACATGGTAAATTCCAGCTCTACGGCCTGACCTGGGTGGGCATCAAGACGCCCGAGATTTACCGCCTGGCGTTCCATAGCCAATCCGTGCCGCCCGCCGGTGCCAACCGCGGCCGGATGCAGGATGCGGAACTCGACAGCCTGATCGAACACCAAAACTGGCAGGCGGCGACGGAACGCATCCACGCGCTGCTGCCTTATGCCCCCTTGTGGTACGAAGGCCAGTTCGCAGCAATGAATCGCAGCATTACGTATTACGCCCCGGCGTCCGATGGCAACTGGGACGCGCTGGCGACCATACAGAAAGGCAACCATGATTAAGATCAATCGCATGATGCACACGGGACTGATCGTCACCGATCTCGCAAAGTCTCGCGCCTTCTATGAAGGTTTGCTCGGCTTCACGCCCAACCCCAATCGTCCGAATTTCGGGTTCGAGGGCGTGTGGTACGACATCGGCGAAAACCAGGTGCACCTGATGGTGGTGCCCAATCCTTACGAGGGCATTCAGCGCCCTGAGCACGGCGGCCGCGACGTCCATATTGCGTTTTCCGTGGACGATGTCGAGCCGGTGCGTGCCGCGCTGGAGGCGGCGGGCGTGCCCTACACCATGAGCAAGTCCGGCCGTGCTGCGCTGTTCTGCCGCGACCCGGACGGCAATGCGTTTGAGTTTTCCGCCGTCAAATAACGTGTTCATTGATATCTCCATTGCCGAGCAACGCCTGCGACTGCTGGACGACGCGGGCGCGGTGCTGGGCGAGTATTCCGTCTCCACTGCCGCCAATGGCCCCGGCGAGCGCAAGAACTCTTTCTGCACGCCGCGCGGTCGGCATATCGTGCGTGCCAGGATAGGCGAGGGAAAACCCATGGGCACCGTCTTCCTCGGCCGTCGCCCGACTGGCGAAACCTGGTCGCCGGAACTCGCCGCGCAACATCCCGGGCGCGACTGGATACTGACGCGCATCCTGTGGCTCTCAGGCTGCGAACCGGGAGTGAACCGGCTGGGCGACGTCGACAGCATGCAACGCTATATCTATATC
>DATHWE010000185.1:0-4984 GCA_035460905.1 Methylophilaceae bacterium
GCAGGTTTCCGCGATTACTTCAATCCCGAGTCTGTATGTTTGATCGAATGGCCGGAAAAGGCTGGCGATTTATTGCCTCCCGCTGACATCGAAATTTCGCTTGAGCCAAGCGGAGCGGGGCGTGTAGCTACACTGACAGCCGGAACGGAGCTGGGGAAACAATGCTTGAACGCCCTGTGAAACTGGTGCTACTGATTCTGATGCTAGGCCTCAACATGGCGGCCGAAGCTGCCAGTATTGCCGTCACTGCTGCCCGCGTCTGGCCTGCCGCCGACTACACCCGTATTACCCTCGAATCCGCCAAGCCCATCACTCACAAGATGATGACGCTGAAAGACCCTGACCGCCTAGTGCTGGATCTGGAAAACGTCGAGCTCGGGGCCACGCTAAAAGCGGTCACCGACAAGATTCTTTCCAGCGACCCCTATATCAAGCAGGTGCGCGTCGCCAACTTCAAGCCGGGCGTGGTGCGTCTGGTGGTCGACCTCAAATCCGAAGTAAAACCGTCGCTGTTTTCGTTGCCGCCCGCCGGCGAATATAAGCACCGCCTGGTGCTGGATGTTTATCCGCCGCAGGATCCGCTGATGGCCATGCTGCAGGATCGCGAAAAGCCAACTGAGGTGGCGCCCTCCACCGAGCCCGGCGGTTATGTGCCGCCGGAAAAAGCGGTCGAAGTCGCGATAGCCGAAATTCCCACGATGACACAGCCACCGGAACAGGCACTGCCTAAATCCATAGGCGGTAAAACACCCGCCGAGGGTGAAATGGTGCGCCTGATCACCGTGGCCATCGATGCCGGGCACGGCGGCGAAGACCCCGGCGCGCGCGGTGCCAACGGCACGCATGAAAAAGACGTCACGCTTGCCATCGCCAAGAAGCTGAAGGCAATGATCGATGCCGAACCCAATATGCGCGGCGTACTCACCCGCGACGGCGATTACTTTATTCCGCTGAACGGCCGCGTCGTCAAGGCGCGCAAGTTGCAGGCCGACCTCTTCGTCTCTATCCACGCTGACGCTTTCGTAAAACCCGAAGCGCGTGGCTCCTCGGTGTTTGTGCTCTCGGAACGCGGCGCCACCAGTACCATGGCGCGTTATCTCGCCAAAAAGGAAAACGAATCCGACCTGATCGGCGGCGTCCGCCTGGACGTGAAAGATCCATACCTCGCCAAGACCCTGCTGGATTTGTCGCAAACCGCAACCATCAGTGACAGCTTAAAGCTCGGAAAAGCTGTGCTCGGGCACCTCGGCGAAATCAATACGCTGCACAAGCCGGCGGTGGAGCAGGCGGGCTTTGCCGTGCTCAAATCGCCCGATATTCCTTCCATCCTGGTCGAAACGGCCTTCATCAGCAACCCGGAAGAAGAACGTCGGCTCAATGACGACGCTTATCAGGACAAGATGGCCGACGCCGTGCTTTCCGGCATCAAACGCTATTTCGCCGCGAATCCACCATTGGCGAAGTCGCGGATGGCGATGCAGTAAATGCTTTAAGGGAAATATAGGCTATACAAAATTAGTGCAGCCAGTAGCAGGTCATCATTTAATGATCACTACTCGCAAATATCCCTTGATCTGCATCGCCAAAAAGTTTGAGTAAATCGGCCCCTTTGAGTGATAAGGCAAATCCCAAAACGCCACTCCCAATCACTACGCTTTCGTGACCTTTTACACTGTTATCGACCAATATTGTTATGTCTCCCGGTAGCGCGATCGGTGGGACGGCACCCACGACATAACCTGTGGCCTCCGGTACTTCATCAAACTCTGCCATACGGCATTTACGTTCGTTTAAATGTTTGCGCAGTATTCCCCAGTCAGCACGAACACCACCTGCAACTGCCAATAAAACGTACTTGCCTGATGCTGTTTTAAATAACACGCTTCTTACAACACACAAGGGATCTAGACCTTGCTCTAAAAGCAATTGCTCCAGATTTCTGACTGGCTTTTTATCTTCAGACAGCGGGATTTCAATTACCTTAAAAGGAATCCCTTCCTGCTGTAGCTTTTCAGTAACAGGTGAATTAATGGGTAAGCTCATAAGCCAACTCTCGGAGAAATTTAGATAAAACAGGAATCAGGATGCCCGACTTTGCATTGGCTGTAAAAATGTTCATTTTCTCTAAGACGCTCTCGATAGCGTTCATGCTATCTCTCACTTGAGTATAGGCCTTAAAGCAACTTTCCAGATATTTGATGAGCACGACAGAATCACCATTGTTCAGAATCAGTGGCGTGTTTGTTTGATCGCAGAATTATTTTTTGGGCCGTGTTATGCAGCGGGATAGGATGTTTAGGCCCGAGATTGCGTACTCTATCCAGCAGTATTTCCTGCGCGAGCGGAAAGTGATCGCCCTTGTAGGCGAAAGCAATCTTGTTCCCATGCTCCTCTGCATCGACCACAACTACCTTGTCCTCAAAGCTATCGCGTATCCGGGATGTGTAAGTGCCATATTTGGCGTCCTTTGCCAGCAGATTGACGGCCATCACGCCGCCATCGCGCAGTTTGGCGTAGCAATTGTCGTAGAAGCCGGCGCTGTTCAGGGATGCAGGGTGTCCTTTTTCATTAAATCCATCCACCAGAAGCACATCGACTTGCTCTGATCGATTCGTCACATAATCGGCCCCATGGGCGTGTAGCACTCTAAACTTATCGTTGTCAGGCGGAATCCTGAATTTGTCCCGCAGGGCGATGACTTTCTCGTTGATTTCAATGGCTGTGAAATGCGTGTCCGGGAGATATTTGACGCAATATTTCGCCAGCGAACCGCCGCCCAAACCGATCATTGCGATATGTTCCGGCTCCGGCTGAAAAAACAAAAAGCCCATCATGGTCCGCGTATATCCCAGCACCAGACGCTCGGGAGCATCCTTGCGCATGACGCTCTGCATGGAACTCATGTCGAAGTGCATGGCAAGCGTTGTGTTTTCCTCGTAAATGAATGGCATGTCGGGCAGGCCTTCAGCGGAGGCTTCGCGATATTTCAGTTGCAAGTCTTTCAGTTGATTGACGTCTTTTTTCATATTTCAGCGTGATAAAATTTCACCGTGGTTAACCGTACAGATCGGGGCAAGGCTTTGCGATGACTAGAAATAGCCAGAAAATCCGATTTTTTCGGGACCATATTCCCGTATTCGCCTGCAAACCGGGGTGCCACGATTGCTGTGGCCCTGTCACCGCCGCTACAGAAGAGGTCGCAAGGCTTCCCGAGAAAAGCGATGAAGAACATCAAGCCGCACTGGCCGAACTCAGTTGCCCGTATCTTGGCGATAAGGGATGCCAGGTATACGGCGAGCGCCCTTTGATCTGCCGCCTCTTTGGCACGACACCGCGCCTTCTCTGCCCGAACGGATATCGTCCTTCGCTGATGATCGATCCGAAAATAGAAGGACAGATTCACCAATTCCTTGCAGAGACGCGCCAAGTACTGATTTAACACAGTCAGGCATGGTCTAAACTCAAGCCGCATTGGTTTTAGTCACCGCGGCGAGGATGCCCTGCAGCAACTGGGTGGGCGTAGGCGGGCAACCGGGAATGGCGACATCCACGGGGAGGACATTGGCCACCCGGCCGCATGAGGCATAGGATTCCCCAAAAATTCCGCCGGTACAGCCACAGTCGCCTACCGCAACTACCAGCTTCGGTTCCGGCATCGCGTCGTAGGTGCGCCGGAGGGCTTCCTCCATATGGCGCGATACCGGCCCGGTGACCAGCAGCATGTCGGCGTGGCGCGGACTGGCAGCGAACTTGATGCCCAATCCTTCGATATTGTATTGCGGCGTGTTGAGCGCATGAATTTCCAACTCGCAACCGTTGCAGGACCCGGCATCCACATGGCGGATCACCAGCGCGCGTCCCAGGGTTTTGAGGATTTCCTCGTGCAATTGCTGCGCTTCCGGCATGCGGTAATCCGGGTTGGCGGACGGCGGGACTTCCGTCTTGATGCCGGTACGCAAAATCTGGAACAGTATCTTGTACATTACAGGTCCTGCCCGCTGTAGCTCAGGTTGAACGATTTATTGATGAGCGGGAAATCCGGGACGATATTGCCGATAATGGCGTGCTCCAGCAGGGGCCAGTTCTGCCAGGAAGGATCGTGGGGGTGCAGCCGATGGATGACGCCATCCTTCCCGGTATGCAGGGCGATCAGCACTTCACCGCGCCAGCCTTCGATCCAGCCGATTCCGAAACCGGTGTCCGGCAGCGGCGGGACTTCCTGCAGGGTAGTGCCCTCCGGCAATCCTGCCAGGATGAGGCGGATAAGCCGCAGCGATTCGTAAATCTCGTCGAAGCGCACTGCAACACGCGCCGCTACGTCGCCATTACGCCGGGTGGCCATGCGCACTTCCAGTTGGTCATAGGGTGCAGCGGGATACTGCTCGCGCAGGTCCCAGGCTTGCGCCGATGCGCGGCCCGCCAGGCCGGTGAGTCCCAGTTGCGCCGCCAGGGACGGGGCAACCCGGCCGGTGGTCAGGAAACGGTCCTGCACGCCGGCATGCTCGTCGTAGATGTTCTGCAACCGCCTGACCTGTTGTTCCAGGGCGTCAGCCTCCTCAAGCAGGCAAATCACGCCGGCAGCATCCAGATCGCCGCGCACTCCGCCCGGCATGATGAAATCCATCAGGTAGCGGTGGCCGAACAAATCCTGCTGGGTGCGCAGCCACTCTTCCTTCAGCCGCCAGAACTGGGCAAAGCCGAAGGACAGGGCCACATCGTTGCCCAGATAGCCAAGATCGCCCAGATGGTTGGCGATGCGTTCGCGCTCAAGGCAAAGGGCGCGCAGCCAAAGGGCGCGCGATGGGGGAGTGTACCCGGCGATGCTTTCCACAGCCATGGCAAAGGCCCAGGCATAGGCCACCGTGCTGTCGCCGGATACACGCCCGGCCAGTCTTGCCGCTTCCGGTATGGCCATGCCTTCCGCCAGTTTTTCGATACCTTTGTGCGTATAACCCAGACGCTCCTCCAGGCGCAGCACGCGTTC
>DATHWE010000186.1:0-2369 GCA_035460905.1 Methylophilaceae bacterium
CACGACGAACCCAGCCGTAATCGGCTCTTCCTTGCCGATTTCTTCCAGAACCCACACGGTCTTGCCGGAGGACTTCCAGTAGCGTTGGCGTAATTGCGAAGGCGCATGCCCGAGGATGCGTGCCGCCTGCGCGGCAACGTCTTTAGTCAGCCAGAGAGTGTCGGGCTTGGGGGCAGGTGCTCCCGCGGCCTCGGCGATGAATTGCTCGGGTGTCAGGTAAACATCTTCGCGCCCCTGTGCCGCAGGCGCGAATAATCCTATCAATAAAAATGAAGAGACGAGCGTGAGCCCCTGCCGCAAAATGTTTTTACGGCAACTTTCAAGGCAGGCTATCACGCATCGCGACATCACCCTTTGAAGACTTCCACGTCGCCCGGCTTGCGCAGCATTTTGTTGACTTCGCCCTGATGCAATTCTTCGGCGTAAATCATTTCGCGCGCATATTCTTCCAGCATTATGGATTTGCCTTCCACTTCTGCCAGCAAATCGCGATAGGCTTGAAGCGCAATGCCTTCGTGTTCCAGCGATTCGCGCAAAATATCGCCGATATCGTGATTATGCGTTTCCAGCAACGGGCCGATGGAAAGCGATGGGTGACCGCCCAGATGGGTGATCAGTTCACCCGCCTTGCCGGCGTGCATCAGCGACTCGTTCGCCTGCTCGCGAAGCCAGCCGATGATCGGAATACGGTTGTAGCCGAACACCATCAACGAGTAGTGGGTGTAGCGGACCACGCCAGCCAATTCCAGCTCAAGGATTCTGTTCAGCAGTTTGACGATCTTGTCGCCCGCAGCCACTTGCTTGTCTTTCTTGGCCATGATGGCCTCCATTGCGTGGTTGATCAGTCCGACAGTTTAGCGCATCGGATTCGGTTCGGTAATACGACAAACCCGTCCATGGCAGGCCATGGACGGGTTTGTCTAAGGATGTGTTTCGCCTTTGAATTCATGCGAAGCATCAGCTATCCTGAATTTAAAACATGTAGCCCATGCCCATGTTCAGGCGCTTTTCGCCTTTGGTGCTGTCAGGCTTGTCGAACACCTGGTAGTCACCCTTGAGCACGACTTGCGGATGCGGCCAGTAGTTGGCGCCCACCGTCCAGGCATTGTTCTTGTTGTTGCGGTTGCGCGTCACGTTGGATGGCACGTCGTCATGGGTATCCCAAGCTTCGTAACGGACAAACGGAGCAGCCGACTGGTCACCATTCTGCCAAACCTTGTAGGCCGCTTCGGCGTACCAGCCGTAGAAACTCTCAGCAACATTAATGCCGGTCGCCGTCTTGATGTCATCGGCGTCACCCAGATGACCTTGCGCATACAGCGCGCGCAAGTCCAACCGGTCCTTCTGGTAGCGGGCATGCACGTCCCACAGCGTCAGGCGGCCGTCCACATCGTCGAGCGCCGCGTTGACTTCGCCGTTCTGACCGGTCTCGCCGGTGAAGAAGGCTGCGCCCACCAGCAGGCCGGGAATGCCAGTGTAGTTAAGCGCGCCGGAGAGTGCCAGATCTTCCGCCGGGGCTTCGGCGGCCTTGCGGCGGCCGCTGCGAATACCGTTGCTGAAGCTGGTGCTGAAGCGCGAGGCATCCGGGCTGGTGGTCACATTCAACTGGTAGTTCAAGCCGGGCAAGGCTTCGCCGTAGATGCCGGCGCCGGCCTCCCACCAGGTGGTGGGAATGATGCGGGTTTCGACTTCGTTGCGCTCCACGCCGTAGAAAGTCGGCGGCTCGTGCGTTTCGTTCAGCAGGCCCATCGGGATGAGGAATACACCCGCCTTGGCGTTGAAATGCTTGTTGATGTTGAAATCCAGATACGCCTGCTCCATTTCCACTTCGCCCGGCTTGGTACTGCCATCGCCGACCAGGGCATGCTCCAGCTCGAACTCGGCCTTGAAACTCACCGTGTCGTTGAACTTGTGGCCGAAGAACAGCACGAAGCGGTGTAGATCCATCATATCCGCTGCAGTCGCACCGTCGCTGTAGTTGTTGTAGTGCAGTTCACCATAACCGCCGATCGTCGTGCGATCCACGAAGCCCTGAATTCCACCTGCGCGGTTTTTGTCCGCTTGCGACATCTGCAACTTGAGGTGCTCGATTTCTTCCTGTAACACCGCCAGCTTATCCTCGATAGAGGTATCCGCAGCGGCATTGCCGCTTATTGCCAAGGCAGATACAAACGCTGCCAGCCATCTCTTTTTCATGATTGCTCCCAATAATAAGAATCGTTCTCATGCTCAACAAGCGAATGATAATAGTTCCCATTACTTGGATCAATGGTGTTTGTAAAGAAATGTTAATTTTCGGAGAAGTAAAAATGAAAAATCAGCGATCGCTATGCCCAAGTGGTTTTTCTGGTGCAATCCGATCGCGTATC
>DATHWE010000187.1:0-9145 GCA_035460905.1 Methylophilaceae bacterium
GCGGCTTTCCGTTAAAACAGCCTAGACCTTGTACTCGATCTTGAAGGTGCCGCCCGGCATGTGCGGCGCACCCCACACCGCCACTTCACGCTTGTACGGCAGCGGGAATTGCGGATTGGCTTCCTCGATCTCGCGGGCCACGCGGTGGCCGGTGAAGGTCGCGTCGGCGATCAGGCGCGGCGCTTCGGCATCGCCGATCAGGTACACGCCCTTGATGCCGTTGGCTTCCCACTCGCCTTCGCGGGCCTTCAGCTCGTTCCACAGCGCATTCTCGGAATGACGGCCGGTCACCAGGATCAGCGAATCGAACTCGAGCCAGCGATGGGTCTTGTTCGCGTCGCGCGGTGCCACGCCGGGGCCGCGGTAGGTACGCTTGGAACCATCACCCCACACGTTGTAGATCTCCAGACGGCCCTTCTCGATCTTCGAGCAGAAGTGGTCGCCCAGTTCCTCGACATGCAGCTCATGCAGGCGGCGCATCATGTTCGGGTACTCGAGCGTGAAGTGCATGTAGTTGGCGAGGTGTACGCCGGACACGATGGTCACTTCGTGGCCTGCGGTCGCCAGCTTCTCGGCCAGGCTCGGCGCCATGAAGTAGGTGTCGGCGTTGAGGATCACCACGCGCTTGCCGATCTTCTTCTTGCCTTCCATCACTTGCTCGGGCGTGAGCTGGTCCGGCTGCGAAGCATCGGCACCAGGAATGGCATCATGCGTCAGGCAGTTGGTGCCGTCGGTGTTCCAGGAAGAACCGGTGGCGATCACCACCTTGTCGGCGCCGTACTGCAGCACGTCGTCAGCGGTAAGACGCTTCTGGCCCAGTGCGATCACGGAATCCTTGTTCTTCTTGACCAGGCGATTCAGCTGCGTTTCGCGGTAGTCGCGGTGATAGCCCCACTCGCCCAGGCCTGGCAGCGTGATCACGCTGTTCAGGTGGCCGCCGACCTTCTCGGCGCTGTCGTACAGGTGGGTGGTGTAACCGCGCTCCATCAGTACGCGGGCGCACTCCGAACCGGAGGGGCCGGCACCGACCACCAGCACCGAATCCTTGGAGCCGTTCTTGGGGAACTTCTCCGGATGCCAGCCGCGGCGGTATTCCTCGCCGGCGGTCGCGTTCTGCGTGCAGATCATGGGAGGTCCGCCGATTTCCCAGCGGGAGATACAGACGTTACAGCCGATACAGACGCGGATTTCGTCGTAGCGGCCTTCTTCCACCTTCTTCGGCAGGAAAGGATCGGCAATCGACGGACGGGCGGCGCCGATGATGTCGGCATAGCCCTTGGTCACGATCTCGGTCATCTTTTCCGGATCGGTGTAGCGGCCCACGCCCAGCACCGGCTTCTTGGAAACCTGCTTGACGAACTTGGTCCAGGGCACCTGGTGGCCTTGCTGGTAGAAGCGGGAAGGACCGGCGTCTTCGCCCCATTCGGCGATGTCGCCGACGTCCACGTCCCACAGGTCGACCAGCGGATCGGCCATCTCGATGAACTTCATGCCGTCCACTTCAACTTCGATCTGGCCCGGACCGTACACGGTATCCACCGCAAAACGGGTGGCGATGGCGCAGTCGCTGCCGACGGCGTTGCGCACCTTTTCCAGCGTTTCCAGCCAGAAGCGTGCGCGGTTTTCCAGCGAGCCGCCGTACTTGTCGGTGCGCTTGTTGTAGTACGGATTCAGGAACTGCAGCGGCAGGTAGGAGTGCGCGCCGTACACGTACACGATATCCATGCCGGCATCGCGTGCGCGCTTGGCGGCATCGACGTAGTAGCCCTGGACCATGTTGATATCGCTCTGGTCCATTTCCTTGCAATAGGTCAGCGTTTCGAATTCGGAGGCGATCTGGCTGGCGCCGCGCGGGGTGGCTCGGGATTCCATGCAGGGTGCGTGTGCACCGCCGTACCACAGCTCGACGCCGGCCAGCGCGCCGTATTTGTGGATTTCATCGGTCATCGCGCGCAGGTTGCGCACGTCGCCTTCATCCCACAGGCGGGCGGAGAGGCGGTGCGTGTCGTCGGATTCCGGATGGATGGAGCAGTATTCGGTGTTCATCGCGCCCCAGCCGCCCTCGGCCTTCATCGAGCGGTGCGCCGCCTGGAAACCGGGTTTGTCGGAGCCGGCGCCGATGCAGTGCGGCACCTGGTAGAAGCGGTTGCGCAGGGTCTTGGGACCGATCTGGATCGGTTCAAACAGGATGTCATGCTTGGGATCGCGTGCCATTTTTTCTTCCTCCATCAGGATTTGGTGAGTTGTGATGTAGGCGTATTGTCGGCAGGGCTACCTCTACAAACAATTCTCCTTACGACTTACCTCCAAGGTGGTAGTGGTCGCGGACCGCAAACGGCGCATAAATGAAAAACGGGCGGCCGCAGCCGCCCGTCCGGGCATCCCCGCAACCGGCTTGTGGCCGTCAGCGGGGATGGTATCCAGCCGCTCAGGATGCGAGCGTGCTGGTGAAGTACACGATCAGCGCCCCGGCGGCCAGGGTCAGGTATGGCAGCACGCCCGCCCGGGTAGAGACGCCCTTCTCGTTGGTGTCGAGGTGCATGTCCTCCAGCATGGCCTTGGGGAACTGTCCCTTGTCCGTGACGTAATGACGCCACATGAAGATCGGGATCACCGCTGCCGCCATCACCAGGCCGCTCATCAGCGTGCCGGCGCCCCAGATGTTGGCGCCCAGGCCCATCAGCGAAATGTTGACGAAAGCCAGCAGGGTGCCCAGCACGATCAGAATGGTCGGCGCCTTGTACGGACGCTCCCAGTTCGGCCGGTCCATGCGGTGGATCCAGCCGGAGTTGAGGTTGAGGAAGTTGAAGATGATGTAGCTGACGTTCGCCGCGGCGAGCAGGAATATGTAGTCCGACATCATCAGCAACACGATGTTGACGCCCATATTGGTCCACATCGCGCTGGTCGGCGCGCCGTGCTCGTTGACGCGGGACAGGAACTTGGGCAGCAGACCATCTTCCGAGCCCTGGTACAGCGTGCGCGAGGCACCGGACATGGTGGTCATGATCGCCAGCAGCAGCGCCAGCACCAGCATCACCAGCAGCAGGTTGGCGATGAACGCGCTGCCGCCGAGGATGCCGGCCAGTGCGCTGGCCACACCCATGCCGCTGTAGATGTCCGGGGCCAGCATGCCGTCATAGGTGGCAGCCGCAGTGACCGCGCCGGAAGCATCCGTCACCGCAGGCGTCACCAGTTGCCCGAGGCCGAGATGGCCTTGGAAGGCCAGCGGCACCAGCGTGAACACCGCCACGCACAGCAGGCCGGAATAGAAGATCGCCTTGAAGGTGTCCTTCTTCGGATCCTTGAACTCGCGCGTGTAGCAGACCGCAGTTTCGAAGCCGTAGGTCGACCAGGCCGCGATGAACAGGCCGCCCGCCATCAGCACCCAGCCATCGACGTTCCATTCGCCGTCCACCACGTTGCCGACGGTGTCATAGGCCAGCGGCGTCAGGGGGAAGAAATTATTGACCGGCATGTCGCCCGTGATCAGCGGCACCAGGCCGATCAGCATCAGCGGCACCAGGCCGGACAGGCCGAGGATCATGGTGGTCTTGGCCGAGCGCAGGATGCCGCCATTCTGGATCGCATACACCAGTAGCAGCAGGGCAGCGCCGATGACGAATGTCGCGTTGATGCGCAGTGTCAGGCCTTCCTTCAGCATGCCGAGGTCCAGCAAGGTCAGCTGCCAGGTGTTGATGGCCGCATCCGGGGCGAACATCGCGGTCAGCAGATACCCGGCCGCCAGCCCCGCGCCGATGGACAGCACTGGCGTCCATGCCACCCAGTTGCACCAGATCGACAGCGGCGCGACCAGCTTGCTGTACTTGACCCACGCTACGGCGCCGTACACTGAGGCGCCGCCGGTCTTGTTGGGGAACAGGCCGGCGATTTCCGCGTAGGTGAAGGCCTGAACGAAGCCGAAGCCGATGGAGATCATCCATACCAGCCAGGCAGGTTTGCCGACGGTGGCGGCGATCGCCCCCATCGAAAATAGCACCAGCGCCGGTACGCCGCTGGCAACCCAGAACGCGCCGGTCCAGCTGATGGTGCGTTGCAGCGAGGCGTTGCTCGACGCTGCATCGACAAACCCATCCGCGGTAACCGCGCTCTTTTTTACTGTATTCGCTTTCATTGAAATCCCCTTCCTCGACAATTGCCTGGGTATCCACCCCTGCCGCCTTCGCTTGCAAAGCCACACGGGTAAATGCCCACTTACAGCCAAGACATGTATTGATGAGCCTTACTAATCCTGCGGTGCCCAGGGAAAACCCGCGTACCACATTGGGTCTCATCATGTTGCCAAGCCTTGCGCCTCGCAATTCCTCCTACGTCTTACCTCGGAAGTAGTATTTCGTGCACGAAAACATAAAAAAACGGACGGCTTGCGCCGTCCGTCTTGTCTTGCCCTCGCCCAATCATCCGGGCGGGTAGTGCTACAGGTCAGGACACCAGGCTGTGGGTGTAGTAGACCACGGCCACGCCCACCAGGATGGCGATGTATGGCAGTACGCCCGCCCGGTTGGCCACGCCGGCTTCGTTGCCGGTGAGGTGCATATCCTCCAGCATGCTCTTGGGGAATACGCCCTTGTCCTGCACGAAGTGACGGTAGATGAACACCGGAATGATCAGCGCAGCGAACACCAGCCCTGTCATCAGCGTGCCGGAACCCCAGATGTTGGCGCCCAGGCCCATCAGCGCCAGGTTGACGTAGCCAAGGAAGCCGCCGAGGATCAGCAGGATAGTCGGCGCACGGTACGGGCGATCCCATTTCGGACGGTCCATGCGATGGATCCAGCCGGAATTGAGGTTGAGGAAGTTGAAGATGATGTAGCCCACATTGGACGCCGCCAGGATGAACACGTAGTCGGACATCATCAGCAGCACCAGGTTGAAGCACAGGTCGGTCCACATTGCCCGCGTCGGCGCGCCGTGTTCGTTGACGTGCGACAGGTACTTGGGCAGCCAGCCGTCCACGGAGGCCTGGTACAGCGTGCGGGAAGAGCCGGCCATCGAGGTCATGATCGCCAGCAGCAGCGCCAGCACCAGCATGATCACCAGGATGTTGGCGACGAACGCGCCGCCGCCGAGCATGCCGGACAACGCGCCGGCCACACCCATGCCGCTGTAGATTTCCGGCGCCAGCATGCCATTGTAGGTCGCCGCGGCAGTGACATTGCCGGCAGCATCCGTGACGGCAGGCGTGACCATCTGGCCCAGGCCGAGGTGGCCCTGGAATGCAATCGGCACCAGCGTGAACACCGCGATGCACAGCAGGCCGGAATAGAAAATGGCCTTGAAGGTATCGGTCTTGGGGTTCTTGAATTCACGCGTGTAGCAGACTGCCGTCTCGAAACCGTACGTCGACCAGGCGGCGATGAACAGGCCACCCGCCATCAGCGTCCAGCCGTTCAGGTCCCATGCACCGTCGATGACGTTGCCGACTGCATCATAAGCCAGCGGGGAAAGCGGGAAGAAGTTGGAAGAAGGTGCGTCGCCGGTGATCAGCGGGACCAGGCCGATCAGCATCAAGGGTATCAATGCAGTCGCGCCGAGGATCGTCGTCGTCTTGGCCGAGCGGAGAATCCCGCCGTGCTGGATCGCGAACACCCCGAGCAATACCGCCGCACCGAGGATGAAGGTCGCGTTGATGCGCAGCACCAGGCCATCCTTGACCGCACCGAGGTCGAGCAGCGTGATCTGCCAGGTATTGATCACCGCATCCGGGGCGAAGAGCGCGCTTAATATATAGCCCGCCGCCAGCCCGGAACCGATGGCCAGCACCGGCGACCAGGCGAACCAGTTACACCACACCGAAACCGGCGCGATGAACTTGCTGTAACGCACCCAGGCCACGGCGCCGTATACCGAAGCGCCACCGGATTTGTGCGGAAACAGGCCTGCAATTTCCGCGTAGGTAAAAGCTTGAATAAAGCCGAAGGCAATGGAAACCATCCACACGATCCAGGCCGGTTTGCCGACGGTGGCGGAAATCGCCCCCATCGAAAACAGCACCAGCGCCGGAACCCCACTTGCCACCCAGAATGCACCCTTCCAACTGATCTTGCGATGGAGGCTTGCATTCTGCGACACCACATCTTCGTACAAATCTGCGGTGATCGCGTCTACACCTGCCGATGATTCTTTCACTTTGGATCCCCTTGTTTGAGTGTAGCGTTGGCGCGGCCAAGGGTACTTAGTAAAACAGGGCCGTCGTGCTATGCCAACCGCTTATTCAAAATAAATAACATGATCAATGCCTGTAACTCTCCATGACACTGCGCCATCGAAACCCATGGACCCCAATAACCGCATTACTCACAATGATGTTTTTATCACCCCCCCATCACAATTCTCTTTAGGGATTACTCCCTTGGGGGTAACCAGACAAGCAAATCCTGTTATTTTTCGCAGACTTGCGCGGGCCGAATCAAACTCCGCTACGCGGCGAGCACGGCGAGCGTTGCGGCCCTGTTCGGCAACTGGTCGGAGAACACCGCTTCTGGAGGAACGCCGGCGCGCAGCGCGAGCTTCCAGCCATCCTCCACCATTTCCGGATGGCCGCTGAGGTAGACCCGCCAGGCCTGCGATAGCGGCGTTTCGCGAATGGCCGCGTGCAGCGAGCGCCCGGCAAAGCAGCCTTCCAGCCTTTCGCCGCCGGAGATACAGGGCAGGTAATGAAAATTGGGATGCAGCCGCGCGAGCGAGCGCAGTTGCTCGCCCAGGTAGAGGTCGGCGCTGTGGCGAACGCCGTGGTAAAGGCGGATCGGTGCGCGGTGCCCATGCTGCAACGCGGCGCGTGCGATGCCATAGTAAGGCGCCAACCCGGAGCCGGTGGCGATCATCAGCAGCGGCTGGTCCGGACGGTCCGCATGGTAGCCGCAATACCCTTGCGGGCCGCTGATCTGGATCGCATCCCCGGCCTTCAGCACTTCATGGAACCAGCGGCTGGCGGAGCCCACCGCACCGCGCCGGATATGCAGCTGCAAATGTGCATCGATGCCCGGCGCGCTGGCCAGCGAATAGCAGCGCGCCGTCTTTTCGTCGATGTATACCTTGAGATACTGGCCTGCCCGGTAATGCGTAATGTCGGGGCATGCCAGCCGGACCGCGACGGTTTCCGCATTGAGTCTGTCGATCTGCGCGACGGTCGCGGTAAAGCGGTCATGCCGCGTGTGGGATGGTTCCATGATGAGGCCCTTTTAACAGATAAGGCATAGCGCGCTATGTTGGTAACAACGTTACCCGCATTCGCTGCACGGAATAACTGTGTTGAAGGAGTACTACCATGGTGGTATTCCAGAGCCGCCCAGCGCGGCGCCTGCCTGCGGGCGAATCCGCGCTAGCCGCTTCGTTTCCTTTGTCCATGCACCCTCCAACGTTTTGCTGCCGTTTCAGGCTCGCCGTTACCACGTAGGTAGTAACCACTACGTGTAATGGACAGGCCGGACATGCCCGCTACCATGCGCTAACAGGATATTTGAATCCTCAAATACATCTTTTAACAAAGTTTTCATCAGGAGGGCACGGCCATGGCAAGAGATCCGCGGTACGACATTCTATTCACCCCCGTCAAGATAGGCTCCAAAACCATACGCAACCGTTTCTATCAGGTGCCGCACTGCAACGGCGCCGGTACCAACCACCCGGGCATGAACATGGCCCACCGCGGGGTCAAGGCCGAAGGCGGCTGGGGCGCGGTCAACACCGAGCAGTGCTCGATCCACCCGGAATGCGACGACACCTTGCGCATTACCGCCCGCATCTGGGACCAGGGCGACATGCGCAACCTGCGCGCGATGGTTGACCACGTGCACAGCCACGGCTCGCTGGCCGGCTGCGAACTGTTCTACGGCGGCCCCCATGCCCCAGGCCTGGAATCGCGCACCATCTCCCGCGGCCCCAGCCAGTACAACTCCGAGTTCGGCACCGTGCCGAACTGCGCCGGCTTCACCTATAACCACGAAGCGGACATCGACGAACTGCACCGCCTGCAGCAGCAATATGTGGATGCCGCACTGCGCGCACGCGACACCGGCTTCGACCTGGTCAACGTGTATGGCGCGCATGCCTACGGCCCGATGCAGTGGCTCAACCCGTACTACAACCGCCGCACCGACCAGTACGGCGGCAGCTTCGAGAATCGCGCGCGCTTCTGGGTGGAAACCCTGGAGAAAATCCGCCGCGCGGTCGGCGACGATGTCGGCCTCGTCACGCGCTGCGCCGTCGATACGCTGTATGGCACCAAGGGCGTGGAGCTGGGCGAGGACGGCCTCAAGTTCATCGAAATGGCCTCCCCCTACCTCGACCTGTGGGACGTCAACATCGGCGACATCGCCGAATGGGGCGAGGATGCCGGCCCTTCGCGTTTCTACCAGATCGGTCACGAAAACGACTGGATCAAGTACGTCAAGCAAGCCACCAACAAGCCGGTGGTCGGCGTCGGCCGCTACTACGATCCGGAAAAAATGCTGCAGGTCATCAACGCCGGCATCGTCGATATCATCGGCGCCGCCCGTCCCTCCATCGCCGACCCGTGGCTGCCGCGCAAGATCGATGAAGGCCGCGTGGAAGACATTCGCACCTGCATCGGCTGCAACGTCTGTATCTCGCGCTGGGAAATGGGCGGCGTTCCCTTCATCTGCACCCAGAACGCCACCGCCGGCGAAGAATACCGACGCGGTTGGCACCCGGAGAAATTCGAACCCGCCAAATCCGACAACGACGTGCTGATCGTCGGCGCTGGCCCGGCCGGTTCCGAATGCGCGCGCGTGCTAATGGAACGCGGCTATACCGTGCACCTGGTCGATTCCCGTGAAAAGACCGGCGGCTATGTCAACGAAGTCGCCACCCTGCCCGGCCTCGCCGAGTGGAGCTTCCACCGCGATTACCGCCAGACGCAGCTGGAAAAACTGCTCAAGAAGAACAAGAGCTGCCAGCTGGCCCTGGGCGCCAAGCCGATGACCGCCGACGACGTGCTGAACTACGGCGCCTCGCGCGTGGTGATCGCCACCGGCGCCAAGTGGAGCACCAACGGCGTCAACCACCGCACCCATGCGCCCATCCCCGGCGCCGATGCCAGCCTGCCCCACGTGCTGACGCCGGAACAGGTGTTCGAAGGCAAGAAAGCGGTCGGCAAGCGCGT
>DATHWE010000188.1:0-25664 GCA_035460905.1 Methylophilaceae bacterium
CATGATGGACCAACTAAAACTTCTTAACGCCGGCTCCATAATGCACAGCCCCGCCGTGACCTTGCCGGAGAACTGCCCCCTTCTGGAGGCCGCCCTTCTTTTAAGCAAGAGCGACTCGCCCCTCCCGGTGCTCGATGAGCAGGGTAAGTTTCGCGGCATGCTGAGCCGTCGCGTCCTGCTTTCCTATTTACTTCAGAACACGCCCGTGAAATGACTGCCCACCCTTTATTGTTCGGGTTTGGCCCATTGACCGTTTCTGTCGTTATTTTTTTGCTTACCTACGGTGCGATTGTCACCGAGCGTATCAATCGTTCAATTATTGCCTTGCTTGGCGCCGGCCTGATGATCCTCAGCGGCGTTATCACCCAGCAACAAGCCACCGCGGGTGTAGATTTTAATACGCTAGGCTTGCTGACTGGCATGATGGTTATAGTGGCATTAACCCAGAAAAGCGGTGTATTCCAATACGTCGCCGTTGTTTCCGCCAAAATGGTCAAGGCCGATCCCTGGTGGCTGCTTGTTATGCTTAGCGGCGTTACCGCTGCTTTTTCTGCTTTGCTCGATAACGTGACTACCGTCATGCTGGTTACCCCAGTCACGCTACTGATCACGCAGGCATTGAGAATCACACCCTATCCCTATCTGTTCAGCACCATTTTCGCCTCGAATATCGGCGGCACGGCAACCCTTATCGGCGACCCTCCGAACATAATGATCGGCTCGGCCGCCGGATTGACCTTCATGGATTTCGTGTTGAACACGGCCCCCATCGCCACAGGTGTGCTTTTCGCCACGCTACTACCCATTTACCTGGTCTGGGGCCGCAAAATGTTTGCCAGCCCGGAAGACCGTGCACAGGTAATGCGCTTCAATGAAAAAGAGGCCATCAAGGATGCGCGCCTTCTTAAACAATCACTTTCAGTGATGGCGCTAGTTGTTGCGGGATTCATTGCGGCACACGAGTTGCATCTCGAACCAGCAACCATTGCACTGTTCGGTGCGGCGCTATTATTGTTGCTTCAGTCCATCGGCAAACCCGCCGAAACGCAATCCCAGCTGGTACATCGCACTTTTGCCGAGGTCGAATGGATCACCATATTCTTTTTTATAGGTCTGTTTATCGTCGTTGCCGGGATTGAACATGCAGGCGCATTGAAATGGTTATCGCAGGAAATCATTATTCTGACTGCCGGAGACTTCAATGCGACCGCCATTGCCATCCTATGGGTTTCGGCCGTCCTGTCCGCCTTGGTCGACAATATACCTTTCGTAGCCACTATGATTCCTGTCATTCAGAACATGGCGCCGACATTCGGTGCCGACAATCTCAATCCATTATGGTGGTCCTTGGCCTTAGGTGCCTGTCTCGGCGGCAACGGGTCATTGATTGGTGCAAGCGCAAACCTGATTATCGCGGGCTTTGCCGAGCGCGCGGGACATCCAATACGCTTCATTCCCTTTTTATTGATGGCATTCCCGCTGATGCTCATGAGCGTCGCCATGTGCCATCTTTATATTATGCTGCGCTATCTGAATTGACGATGCGCACGTCTTTCGACATATAAAACTATGTCACAACCGATCAAACAAGCGATCAGCCGAACACGCGACACCTTAATCAAACAGCGGTACCGAACACCGCTGTTCATCATTCGCGAGACCCTCGCCGCATTCCAGCGTCACCATGGATTCAGCATTTCAGCATCGCTAGCGTTCTATGCAATGTTCGCCTTGATTCCCATGGCTTTGTTGATGTTTTTTCTGCTAAGCCATCTAGTCATTTCGTCGAACTACGCCATTGTTCAGCTCGCCATACTGACAGGCAACCTGGTGCCGGAATTCAGCCAGCGCATTATGGTTGAGGTATACAACATCTCTCGCCACAAAGCCGTCTGGGGCGCTTTCGGCTTATTTGCTTTGTTCTGGGCGGTAACGCCACTCGCCGGCGCACTGCGGGGCTCTTTCCAGACCATCTCTTCCATCACCGAGATCCCATCTTTCATCCGGCGCGCCGCGACCGATTCGGTTTCAGTGATCGGCATATTGATCCTGCTCTTCCTTTTTACATTCAGCGGCATCATGCTGGAAAAACTGGTGACTTTCCTGCGCCCGGACTTCGTTTCAGCACGAATGCTGAATACGCTATCTTCCATTGTGCTGAGCACGCTCATGCTGGCAATTTTCTATCGCGTATTCTTCCCTGTCCGCGTACTTTTCCGACACATTCTCATTGGATCCTTGCTCACTGCCGCCCTGTGGGTAGCGATGCGGCCCGCATTTGAATTATTTCTGTTCTTCAAACAATCCTACGGCACCATTTTCGGCGGAATGAAAAACATGTTCATTGCCATCGGCTGGCTTTATTACAGCTTTGCGGCCTTCCTTCTTGGCACGGAACTGATCGCCACATTGCGTAAAAAAGATGTGCTCCTGCTCAAGAACCTGTTCAGCGGGGTTCCTCACCAGATCGGCTACCTGGACAAATTGATGCGTCATTTCGGCAAGGATTACTGGCAGGGGCAATATATATTTCGCGAAGGGGACAAGGGAAACGAAATGTATTACCTGCTCTCAGGAACCGTGAGCATCCTGCTTGACGGAGTAGCCGTACGGCAATTGAATCCAGGCGAATACTTTGGAGAAATGGCTCTGCTAACCAATGCTACCCGATCAATGGACGCGGTCGTAACATCCAATCATGCAGAGATTTTGCGAGTCAGTTCAGAAAGCATGGAAACCCTGCTGATTGAAGAACCCCGGATCGCGATGAGCTTCCTTCGCGAAATGGCCTTGCGCTTACGTCATGCCAGCACTTCCAATGACCCTGTCCAATAAAAAACGGCTCGTCGCTTTCGCGACAAGCCGTGATAGTGGTGGGCCTCCTCGGAGTCGAACCGAGCACCAACGGATTATGAGTCCTTACTGTCATTCAACTATAGGCAACTATATGCCTATATTATTGAGTTTAGATCGTATCACCCTACTATATATATACGTTATCCGACTATCGCGTTGAACCTTTGTTGAACCGCTTGGTGTAAATCACCTAATTCCCTCTCTTGGAGATAACAGCAAATCTATTCTCTTACCTTTTCATAAACTTCTACGACCCGGACATTACAAAATGATATAGCCGTTAGCGACCTAGCGCGGAGGATTGCCCACCGCATCAGTCCGATAACATTCAAATCAACCGCTATATCCCGCATAACTCGCAATTTCTCGCGGGATGTGATCAAGACTGACGACGCTGCCTACTCCGCCTAGTTTGATGGCCTCCTTTGGCATGCCGAACACCACGCTGCTAGCTTCGTCCTGAGCGACGGTACTGGCGCCCATGTCGTGCATTTCTTTCAAGCCCTTGGCGCCATCGTCGCCCATGCCAGTCATGATGATGCCCAATGCATTGCGGCCCGCATATTTGGCAACCGAACGGAACAGCACATCCACCGAAGGACGATGCCGGCTCACCGGCGGACCATCGACGACATCCACATGATATTGCGCGCCGTTGCGCTTCAGCAGCATATGCCTTCCGCCCGGTGCGATCAGTGCGCGGCCTGGCATGACGCGGTCGCCGGGTTTGGCCTCGCGCACTTCGATTTCGCACAGGCTGTTCAAGCGTTCGGCGAAGGCTTCCGTGAATTTCTCCGGCATGTGCTGCACGATGACGATGCCTGGACAAATGCGCGGCAAGACCCGCAGGATGCGTTCCAGCGCCTGCGTACCGCCGGTGGAAGTACCGATGGCGACGATGCGATCGGTGGTTTGCGCCATGGCATGGCCGGCGGGGGCCAAAATAGCATCCGCTGTCAGTTTCGGTACCGCCGACAGCGTCGTGGGCACCGGCACCAGCCGCTGCACGTTGACACAGGCAGCGGCCTTGATCGCGCTGATGACATCGTCCGAGGCATCCTGCAGAAATTGCTTTAGCCCCATCTTGGGCTTGGCGACGATACTCGCCGCGCCTGCCGCCAGCGCCTGCATCGTGGTCGCGGCCCCTTTCTCGGTAAGGGTGGAGCAGATCACTACCGGCGTAGGGCGTTCTGCCATCAGTTTCTTTAAAAAGGTAATGCCGTCCATGCGCGGCATTTCCACGTCCAGCACGATCACGTCCGGCCATGCGCGCTGCATTTTTTCCAGCGCGAACACCGGGTCCGCCGCGACGCCGATCACCTCGATTTCCGGATCCTCGGCCAAGCTCGCCGTCAAAACCTGCCGCACCACGGCGGAATCGTCGACGATCATCACTTTGATGCGGCGCATCCCAGTCTCCTTTCCTGGCGGTCCGCGCCGCTCTCGTTGCGCCGGATGTCGCTGTGCCGGACCCAAACATCGCCATTCCAGATATCGAAAATCACATTGCGGTGCCCGATGCCGCCGAGGTGCTCAGCAACGCAGGCGAAGCCGTGCTTCCTGACCAGCGCTCTCGCCGTTTCGACATTGCGCTGGCCGACATGACCATCCTGATGCTTGCGGCTTTCCGGGAACATGTTGCCACCTCCGAACAGCTTGACCTGGTATTCCTTGTGCGAAACCCCGACCGTGTCGATTTCCTTCATCAGCAACGACACGGCCTCATCCGCATAGCGCCCGTCGGGCATGGGCCCCACCAGGTTGCGGCGTTCCTCCTCGCGCTTGGGGAGCATGTAATGACACATTCCGCCCACCAGCAATTGCGGATGCCAGAACGTGATCGACACGCACGACCCCAGCACGGTGCGGATGCGCGTATCCCTGTCGCCGAAGTAGTGATCGCCGGGCTGCAGGAATATTTCAAGAGGCTGGAGCGGCGTCACATTGATTTCCGGTAAACCGACGGCATCACCAGCTTATAGGCATCGGTCACGCCATTCAGGCTTTCCGAATGGCCGATCAGCAGGTGGCCGCCGGGTTTGAGCAGCGGCAGCATACGGTGCACAACCTCGCGCTTGGTGTTGTTGTCGAAGTAGATCATTACGTTGCGCAGGAAAATCACTTCGAACTCGCCCATGTCCGGCAATGCCGCGTTCAGGTTGACCTGGGTGAAGCGCACACGCGAACGCAACTCGCGCGATATCATGAAATTGCCCTGCTGGCTGCCGATGCCCTTGAGGCAGAAACGCGTCAGATAGTGGCGCGGGATATCTTCGGCGCACTGCATCGAATACAAGCCACGCCTGGCCTTTTCCAGCACCTGGGTACTCAAGTCGGAGGCAACGATTTCCCACGGTGATTCACCCAGAAGGTCGGCAAGCTGCATGGCGATGCTGTAAGGCTCCTCGCCAGTGGAACTGGCCGCACTCCAGACGCGTAGCGGGCGTCCCTTGGGGTGGCCGGCAAGAATACGATCGCGCATGAAATCGAAATGTTTGGATTCGCGGAAAAAATGCGTCTCGTTGGTGGTGAGGAGGTCGATCGCAATCTGCAACTCGCCCTCGTTACCTTTGCGGGTGAGCAGGCTGTAATAATCCTTGTAGCTCGCCAAACTGTGAAATTTCAGCCGCTTGCTCAACCGGCCTGCCACCAGCGTTTTCTTGGCGGGTGACATGCTGATACCGGCGATGCGGAAAATCAGGTCGCGGAACTGGCCGAACTCTTGGTCGGTAATGCCACTTGTGGGTTTATTGGTGTGTATCAAGGTATTTCCAGATCATTGTGTGTTTTAGGGCTGCCTGCCTGGAGAGAGCATCATCATGTCACTCTTAGGCAGAAGTAGCGCTTCGAAATCCGCCCGCGGCATCGGCCGGCCGTATAGATATCCCTGGGCCACATGACAGCCAAGATTGCTGAGGTAGGCCGCCTGCGCGTCGGTTTCAACACCTTCAGCCACCAAACCCATGCGCAGGCTGCGCGCCATCGACACAATGGCCTTGACCAATTCCGCCCGGTCGCGGTCGGTGGTAATGCCGTGCACGAAGGACCGGTCGATCTTGAGCACGCTCACCGGAAAACGATTAAGGTAGCCTAATGCCGAATAGCCGGTGCCGAAATCGTCGATGGCTATCGACAGACCTACCGCATCGAGCTCCTCCAATGCGCCGCGTATTTCCTCGACATCGTCCAGCAGCAGGCTTTCCGTGATTTCCAGCCCCAGCCATTCCGGCTTGCAGCCAGTCATGGTCAGCGCGATTTTTATGGATTCCACCAGGTTATTGCGCAGAAATTGACGGGTAGAAAGATTGACGCTCACCTTGAGCGGGGTCTTGCGATCCCGATTCCAGGCAACAGCGGCCTCGCAGGCAGTCATCAGCACCCATTCCCCAATGTCGACGATCAGCCCGGTTTCTTCGGCGATGGGAATAAAATGATCCGGCGGCACCATGTCATGCCCCTTGCGATTCCAGCGCAGCAAGGCCTCGGCCCCGATAAGGCGGTCGTTGATGATGTCCATTTGCGGCTGGTAGTAGAGTTCCAGTTCGTTTTTTTCCTGTGCCCGCCGCAACGCCGACTCCAGCGCCATGCGCCTGGTCGAACGGGCGGTAATTTCCTTCGAATAGAACTGGAAATTGTTGCGTCCCTGTTTTTTTGCGTGATACATCGCCGAGTCGGCATAACGGAACAATGCATCGATTTCAGCGCTGTCAGAAGGATAGAGCGCGATGCCGATACTAGCGGAAATGAACAACTCCTTGCCGCCGATAGTGAAAGGCCGCGCCAGCGCATCCAGTATCTTGCGGGCGACGGTACCGACATCGCTATCCTGGCGCACCTCGGGAAGCAGTACCGAGAACTCGTCGCCGCCAAGACGGGCTACCGTATCGTAACTGCGCACGCAGGCCAGCAAGCGCATGCCCACTTCGCAAAGGAGAAGATCGCCGGTGCCGTGACCCAGGGTATCGTTGACCTCCTTGAAGCCGTCGAGGTCCAGCACCATCAGGCCGAAGCGATGGCCGTGATATGCCGCATCGGCAATGGTGTGGCCGATGCGGTCGTTCAGCAGCGCGCGATTGGGAAGGCCCGTCAACGTATCGAAGAACGCCATGTGATGAACCCGCTTGCGGTATTCGTCGATTTCCGTGATATCGCGCCCTACCGCCAAGACCGAGACCACCTCGCCTTCTTCCGCGCCGAATTCGGGCATCAGCCGGATATGCGTACAGAAGCCCTGGCCTGCGCCGTTTTGCCAATTCAGCTCGAAATCGACCGCCTCGCTGCTGGCGAACACCTGCCGGATAGCCTGCTCATAAGTCTGTGCGGAATCGCCGCCGGGATGTTCGGCTGGAACGGTTCCCAGCAATTCGGGCAGTGAAATGCCAAAGCTTTCCGCCATTCTCGGATTGACGTAGATACGCTTGCAGTCGGCATCGTAGCGGCAGATGGTATCAGGCGAGTTCTCGACCAGGGTACGGAATTCCCGCTCCCGGCTGGCAAGGTCCATTTGCAGTTGCATCTTCTCGGTGATATCGCGCGAAAAACCGACGGTGCCGACCGTCTCGCCATCGACGACCAATGGGGATTTATAAGTTTCCATCCATTTCCATTGCCCTTCTTCGTCGCAAAACTGCTCCACGACGTTTTTCGGCATACCGTCGGCGAGCACCATGCGATCGTCCTCGACATAGCCCTTGGCGAGAGCGTGCGGGAAAAAATCGAAATCGGTCTTGCCCTCCAGTTCCTGCGTCGTTGCAACCTTGGCCACGCGTGCATATTGCTGGTTGGCGGCCAGCAGGCGGCTATCGGTATCCTTGAGCCAGACGAAGAACGGGAAATTGTCCAGCAAGGCCCGCTGGTACTGCTCCCGTTGCCGCAGCTCCTGTTCGGTCAGCGCCAGATCGGTCACGTCGCGCACCACCACCAGCAGACTTTCCACTTCTCCTCGTGCGTCGAACTCGGGCACGATACGCGCCATGGTATGCCACATCTGGTCGCTGTGCGGCGCCAAGCCATGCAGCCGGAGAGAGGAAGGTTGCCCGCTGCGAGCGACCGCACGCAAATGCGCCTCGTATTCCTGCGCTGTAATGTTCATCGACCACCAACCCTGAGCGGTCACCTGCTTGCCCAGCACCTCCGCAGCGGTAGCGCCGGTCGCCTTGAGAAAGGCCTGATTCACATAGAGACGGCGGCATTCGAGATCGTAACGAATGATCATGTCCGGCGAATTCTCGATCAGCGTCCGAAACGTGCTGTTATCCCAAGACAACGTATTAATGCGCTCGACCTGCTCGGTAATGCGGCGGCTGATCACCCTGCCGGCGATCAATAATGCACCGATCAACACTACTACCAAGAATAATGTCGTCCACGCCGCACGGTTGAAGACGCCCTTGATTTGCCGGCTGCCATCCCTGCCTTGTTCGAGATGGAAAGCCATGTGCCGGTCCAGTGCCATTTCCAGCCGATCCTCGATCTCTGTGCGCTGTAGCAGCCGATGCAAGGTGGCCGCCGCGTCACCGGTATCGTGCGCTAGAGCGTCAGGAATTCCTGCCTGGTAGGCATTAAACGCTGCCTGATCGGCTTCCAGCAATAGCTCGTCTTCCTTGCCGGATAGCCTGGACTCATACTGCTGCAGCAAACCGCGGATAACGGCCTGCTCCGCAGCGACCTGCTGAGCCAGGTGTGTTTTTGTGGGCAAATCCGCAGCCGCCGCATAACGGTAAAGCAGCAGATTCAATCTCCCGGCGTGTATCTTGGCAGAGCGTATGCTCGCAGTGCGCGGCATGGTGACATCGTTGACGTAAAGTGCATCCTGGTAAATGCGCTCCACTTGCCATTTTCCGTAGAGAGCCAACAGCACGATGCCCGCAATAGCGCAGGCCATTAGCAACAGCAGCCATTTCCGCACCGACATGCTAGCGCCTCGCTGACTGCATAACGGCGTTCGACATCAGGACACTCTTCCGGCTAACTTCTTCATGCATTTACCTGTATGGTGATAAACAAATCGGGAAAACACGATGACCGTACGCCCCCCCCGACATGAGCGGCAAGACTTATACCACTACTGCCGTACCTGCACCGATTCCCGCCAGCGTGGACATCTCGTCCAATGACAACACATGATCGACGTTGAGAATGATGACAAATCTGCCTTCCACCTTGCCCATCCCCTGGATGAAGTCGGCGCGGATATTGGCACCGAAGGTCGGGGCCGGCTCGACCTGGTCGGCCGGAATATCCAGCACCTCGTTGACTGCATCGACCATGACGCCAACGACCTGCTGCTCGCCCTCGAACTGCACTTCGATGATGACTACGCAGGTACGCCGCGAAATCAATGCCGGCTGCTTGCCGAAGCGCGCTCCGAGGTCGATCACCGGTACTACCGCGCCGCGGAGGTTAATGACGCCGCGAATGAATTCCGGCATGCGCGGCACTTCGGTAAGTTGACCGTATTCGATGATTTCCTTGATGCTGAGGATGCCGATAGCGAAGATTTCGCCGCCCAGCATGAAAGTGAGGTACTGCTGCAACTCTTGCTGCGTAGCTTCCGCAGGCAGCGTGTTGTCGGCCTTGGCGACTGCTCCCATGTTCTTTCCTTTCCTTGATTGCAAACAGCGAACGGCAAGCGGCCAATTGCTGCTTACCGTTCGCCGTTATCAGAACTTCACGAACTCGGCTTCGTCGGGCTCGCGACTGGAGACATAGGCGGTCGCAGGCGTTTGCACCTTCTTCACCGGTTTCCCGCTCACCTTACGGATCACCGACTGGGCGGTATCGGCTGTGCTATCACCCACGCTGAAGAAACTCACCAGTTGCTGCAGCTGTTCGGCACTGGCACTCATCTCTTCTGCCGTAGCGGCCAGTTCTTCGCTGGAGCTGGCGTTCTGCTGCGTGATCTGGTTCAACTGGTTCATCGCGGTATTGATCTGCCCGGCACCGGAGGATTGCTCTTCCGAGGCGGCAGTGATTTCCTGCACCAGGTCGCTGGTCTTGTTGATGCTGGGAACGATCTCGTCCAGGAGCTTGCCCGCCTTTTCCGCCAGATCGACGCTACCCTTGGCCACTTCGCCGATTTCCTGCGCGGCGACCTGGCTGCGTTCGGCCAGTTTTCGTACTTCCGCCGCCACAACGGCGAAGCCTTTGCCGTGTTCACCGGCACGCGCGGCCTCAATAGCCGCATTCAGTGCCAGAAGGTTAGTCTGGTAGGCGATGTCGTCGATGATGCCGATCTTGTCCGCAATCTGTTTCATCGCGGTCACGGTCTGGCCCACGGCGGCGCCGCCTTCGTTGGCGTCCTTGGCTGCCTTGGAGGCGATGCTCTCGGTCACCTTGGCGTTCTCGGTGTTCTGGTCGATCGAAGCCGACATCTGCTCCATCGAGGCGCTGGTCTCTTCCACACTCGCGGCCTGTTCATTGGTGGCCTGGCTCATGCTCTGCGCGGTGGCCGAGACCTCTTCGGAAGCGGCAGAGAGATTAACCGCGGAACCGCGAATTTCCGCCACGATCTGCGACAGCCGGTCAACCATGTTCTTGATCGAATACAGCATGCTGCTGCTGTCGCCTGGCTTGATCTGCACATCCACTGTCAGGTCCCCGTCCGCGATCCGCGTCACCATCTCGGCCGCATAACCAGGCTCACCGCCCAACTGCTTCACCAACCCACGCGTGATCAGGAAACCGAGCAGCATTGCCACAAGAACGGCGACCACGGAAATGACGATCATCAGGTTCTTGGCGGCGGAGAAGGTTTGCTCCGCCTGCACGCCGGCCTCATTCATCATCTCCACCTGAAACTCGATCAGCGCATTGACCCGCTTGCGGTACTCGACCGCGGCGGGGCGGAATTCGCTTTCCATGAACAGAAGGGCTTCGGCCGTCTTGCCTTCGCCGGTGAGTTTGATGATCTGGTTCTGCGCCGCGATGAAACGCTCGCGCGATTCCATGATGGCCTGCATCATCTCCTGCCCTTTGGGCATCTTCAGCGTCGGTTTGAGCTGCTCCCACGCCTTGCCGATACGGTTGCGGCCATCGAGCACGCGGTCGTTCGCCTTTTGCCAGGCATCGCGGTTCTTATCCGCCATCACCATGTCGCGCGAGCCGATGCCGATATCGTTGACGCCAGCCAGTCCTGCCTGCAACAGGGCGATTTTTGCCCATTTGTCCGTCACGATGTCATTGATGTTGGTATTGAGCTGTCCCAGACGGCTGATCCCAACAAATGCCGTCAATACCAGCAGCAAAACTACCACGCCAAATCCCAAACCCAACTTGACGGCTACGGTCATGTTTTTCATATCGAAAGTCCTCCCTTGTAATTAATGCACTCTATTTTTAGAAACCCTGACGACCTCTAGCCTGACGGGCAGTTTTGCAACGATGCACGGCTCTTTCAGCCGTTCAAAAATTCAATAGCAATGATGTCGAAAGCACATGGTTCATCCTGTCGTTCCCCGATACTTTCACGTACTGATTCAGGTAGCCGACCTCGATCCGGGTCTGCTGCGAGTACGCATAGGAAGCCCCTGCAAAAGCGCGATTCTGGTCAAAGCCGCTGCGTGCTCCCCAATCGGTATCGTTGGCATTGATGAACAACTCATTCCAGAAGACCAAGCTTGCTCCTTCCACGGCACCCAACGGATGTGCTGCGCGCAACATCTGGCGCAAGCGGTAGCCGGTTTCGTCCCCGCCTTCCAGCCGCCGCTCCTCTAATCGGGTACGGCTGGTAAAGGTATAGCCGCACCATGGCTCGAACCGATGCAGAAACTGTTGCCACAAGCGGTTTTCTTCAAACGTATCACCGCGCGCCGGATGGCTGGAAACATGGCCGTAGCCCAGCCACACGCTGCTGTGCTCCGACAGGTTGTAACCAATTGCCGGCCGCACCAGCAGTTGGTCGAACTCTTCACCCTCTTCGCGCCAACGCGGCTGCACTTCCAGGGACCAATTCCACGCATCGGCCAGCCTGCCCTGCGCCGTCACGTTGAGCCACAGCCGGCCGTCCTCCTCCGTATCGGCGACTGCCTTGAGTGGCAGCATTGTCGCAATACACGCGAGCAAGACCGGAAAATGCCATTTCATTGACCGATTCATCCTGCCAATGCCTGCTGCTCGCTGCCCGAAGCCTGCTTCATCAGTCGCGGCACATCCAGTATCAGCGCGACATCGCCGCTGCCAAGGATGGTAAAACCGCCGATGCCCTTGATCTGGCTGAACACCTTGCCCAGCGGTTTGATCACCGTCTGGAACTCCCCCATCAGGTCGTCCACCACAAGACCGGCCTTGTGCCCGCCGTATTGCACGACGACTACATTCTCGCGGCGCGGCTCCTGCCCCTCGACCTCGAACAGCTCGCGCAACCGCAAATAAGGCAATACCTCACCGCGCAGGTTGAGGTAGTTACGGTCGTTGTCCTGCGCGGTCTCGCGGTCTTCCCGGGTCAGTTCAATGCATTCGATCACCATATCGAGCGGCACCACGTATGCAGCACCACCAACGCCGACCAGGAAGCCGTCGATGATGGCCAGCGTCAGCGGCAGGCGGATACGCATGGTGGCCCCGCGGCCCGGCTCGGAATCGATGTCGACGGTCCCGCGCAGAGCCTGGATGTTGCGACGCACCACATCCATGCCGACGCCACGCCCGGAGAGGTTGCTCACTGCATCTGCAGTAGAAAATCCGGCCTCGAAGATGAGGTTGTAGATTTCCTTGTCAGTAAGCTGCTGCTCGGGCTTGACCAGGCCGCGCTCGACGGCCTTGGCCAGAATCTTGTCGCGGTTGAGGCCACCGCCGTCGTCGGACACTTCGATGACGATGCTGCCGGCATCGTGAAAGGCATTGAGCCTGAGCGTCCCCTGCACCGGCTTGCCGCGTGCAGCACGCACATCGGCCGGTTCGATACCATGATCCATGGAGTTGCGCACCAGGTGAGTGAGGGGGTCGCCGATACGCTCGACCACGGTTTTGTCCAGTTCGGTATCCTCACCGCTGATAACTAGGCGGATGTCCTTGCCCAGCTCCTTGCCGACGTCACGCACCACGCGCTGGAAGCGGCTGAAGGTACCGCCGATCTGCACCATGCGCAGGCTGAGCGCAGAATCGCGCACCTCTTCCACCAGGCGAGACATGGTGCCGGTAGCTTCCAGCAGGTCGGCAATGCCGGTGCGCTGCGCGATCAGGCTGGCGCCGGCGCCGGCAATGATCAGCTCGCCGACCAGATTGATCAGTTCATCCAGCTTGTTGGCGTCGACACGGATGAAACTGGCTTCGGCGTTACGGTTTTCCTTGACCTGTTTCTGTTTTTCCAGCGCAGCCTCGACCACCGGCGCTTCCACCAGCTGGTTTTCGACCAGCACCTCGCCGATCGGGCGCGCTTCTACCGACGTACCGGTCTGTGCCCGCAGGGCGGCGCCCAGCTCGGCGGTGGTCAACGTGCCGCATTTGACGAGGATTTCGCCGACTTTCATTTCCTCTTCCGGCAGATCGCGGATCAACTCGAGATATTCGGAAATCTTGCTGCGCGGCGGCAGTATCCTGATACTGCTGTCTTCCCGCACGAAATCGAAAACGCTTTCGATGGCGGCCTTGTCGATGTCGCTCTTGAAGCTGATTTCAAAGCCCAGATAGCAGGTTTCCGCATCCATCTCTGCGGCCTTGGGGAGAACATCGGTGAGGGTAACAATGCGAACGATCTTGCCCAAGGTGGCGAGGTAACGGATAAAGGACAGCGGATCCATGCCATTACGCAGCACGTCGCGGCCGAAGCGCAGCGACAGGTGCCAGTTGTCGGTTTCAACCTGGCCGCCACCCTCGGACTCGAAGTGATGTTCGTGCGCCATCGGCAGGGCGTCGGCAGGGGGGTGAATGACGGGTGCCGTCTGAACCTGATCGAGGTAAAGCTTGAGACGGTCAAGCAAGGCTCCGCCATGGAGATTCACATGCTCACCGGGAGCGTTGCCGTCGGCAACGTGATCGATCAACAGACCGATGAAATCGCAACTTTCAAGAAACAGCGCCGCCAGCGGCGCATCGATGACCAGTTCACCATCCCGCACTTTATCGAGCACGCTTTCCGCGACATGGGTGAAGGAGACCACATGATCCAGGCCAAAAAGCCCGGCGGAACCCTTGATGGTATGGGCGGCACGGAAAATTGCGTTGATGAGGTCGGTGTCGTCGGGCGACTGCTCGATCTGAAGCAGGGCGGCTTCCATCTGCTGCAGAAGATCGCGACTTTCGATGATGAATGTCTGTAACGCTTCATCCAGATTCATAGGGATTCCTTTTGTACTTGCAGGATCGGAATATCAGGCCGGCTGCGAGGAAATGACCACTGGGTCGCCGAAGAAACCGGCCAGATCGGAAAGGTCGAGAATTTCCATGACTGCCCGACTGTGGCCGTCGAAGCGCAGTCGCTTGTCGCGATTGGAGGCCTCCAGCTTGGCTAGCACCATCAGCTGCAAACCCGCGGTATCGATTTCCGAAACGCCGGAAAGATCGATCTCGATTTCCTGATGCTGATCGATCTTGCTCATAAGCTCGTCCTTGAGTTCGGCGGCCCGATAGATCGTCATTTCACCTTCGACCACGTGACGGCACTGCCCACCGCCCGTTTTTCTGCTGTTCGCCATTGAAGGACTCCCCCGGAAAGTAATGCGGTTAAGGAAGAATCAGTTTGGAAACCGCAGCCAGCATTTGCGCCGGCTGGAATGGCTTGACCACCCAAGCCTTGGCACCCGCGGCCTGCCCTTCCTGCTTTAGCGATTCCCCGCTTTCGGTGGTAAGCATGATGACAGGGGTAAACTTGTAGGCTGGAAGTTGCTTCGCCGCCTTGACGAACTCGATGCCATTCATGTTGGGCATGTTCACGTCGCTGATGATCAGATGGATTTTCTGGCCATTGAGCTTGGATAGCGCGTCCTTGCCGTCCACGCCCTCGATGATGTCGTAGCCCGCGCCTTTCAAGGCAATGCTGACTACCTGTCGCAGCGACGCGGAGTCGTCCACGATAAGTACGGTTTTGGCCATATTTCTCTCCTAGAAAAAAGTGATGTCGGATTCTTCTTGGGCAGCTGTCGCATTTCCGGTATGCATGTCGACCTGCTCACGCATGGTGTAGGTTGCGGCCAAATCGGCCAGCCAGACGTCGGCATTGAGTGGCCGCTGTGTCCGGCTCTTTGCCAGGTCTTCCCGACTGGCGGCCAAGCACTGCTCGAGCCGGTGAAGATCGGCACAGACATGCCCGAGGATCTGGCTAACCCTGTCCTGGAATTGCAGGGCGACGAGCACTTCGGAAATTTCGCTGCCGATGTGCCGACTTTCGGCCAGCAAGGCATCGGTAGAGTGACCAAGGCTATCGGCCGAGCCTTGCAGGGTGGTCAGCACGCTCTCAATCACCTCGCCGGAGGTGATCGCCATTTTTTCGTCCTGCTCGGCATACTGTTCGGAAATATGCAGCGTGGAAGCAATGGCTTCGCTGACGGTTTCCACCATCATGACGATCTTTTTTCCGGTATCGCCCGATAGCGTCGATAGCTTGCGCACCTCGTCGGCCACCACGGCAAAACCGCGGCCGGCCTCTCCCGCACGTGCAGCTTCAATCGCGGCATTCAATGCCAGCAGATTGGTCTGGTTGGCAATATTGCCAACCTCTTCCGCCATCTTCTGTAATTCGCCGGTAAATCTTGAAAGATCCTGAATCTCGCGCAGCAGTGCAGCTTTGGCGTCCAATGCCGCACGCATGGAGATGACGATGGAATTGAGTTCGTCGTGGCTTTTTTCGAATAAGGTAATCATGCCGGCGTGGCTGCCGCCATGAGAGGTGCTGACAACGGAGTCGAGACGTTGCGACAAACCGGCAAACCGGTTGGCAAGCTCGATAATCGATTGTTCGGTGTGCGAACGGGCCATTTCGATATGGCCGGACCATACCGGCAGAACGGCGTTGCAAAGTCGATCGAGACCGGGGACCGCTTCGGATTGCCGCGCCTGGGCTTCATTCTCGAATTGCTGACGTAAGGCAGACGCCTGGCTCTGGAGTGCTGCCTTGCCGGCGGCCAGGATTCCCCAGGCCAGGAAAATATTCAGCAAGACCAAACCGGCTGCCATCAATCCGGAGTAAAGCTTGAGTCCTCCGACCGCGAGAACTCCGCCTATCGTTGCCATTGCCATCAGAACGCAGGCTGCCATCGTCCACTTGGCGATGGCTATTGTTTTATCTGCCGCCATACCTCTTCTCCCTGCTCTCAAGCCGCGCTATTTATTGTTATCTGTGGCGGGCAAACTATGCAGGAGGAGGGCTAGCGATCGCAATCGGCAAAGGATTATTTTGAGTAGGGGTTATATTAGGAATTAACCTAATCAATAATAGGGAAAATCCTACCTAGAAGGCAAACTGGGGGATAGATGTTGTTTCAAACGAAAATCGGCTATTTCAACAACCCATTCTCGACTGCGTAACGCGTAAGGTGGGCATCACTCCGGATGTTCATTTTTTGTTTGATATTCGCCTTGTGCGTGCTGACTGTTTTGGTACTGATGCCGAGCTCTTGTGCAACTTCCGAAATTTTCCTTCCCACAACCAGTTGGCAGAGGATATGCAACTCCCTGTTGGTCAACAGGGCGTGCGGCAAGTTGGAAACCGCATCCCCGACTTCGAAAGCAATCCGCTCCGCCAGGTTGGCTGAAAGATACCGACCGCCGCCCGCCACCTTGCGTATGGCTTCCATCAATTCCGCGGGAGCACTATCCTTGGTGATATAGCCATTAGCGCCAGCCTTGAGTTTGCGCCTGGCGATCTGTGTCTCGTTGTGCATGCTGAGCATCAGGATAGGGGGGCATTGCGGAATGCGTCGAATACGCTCAATCAATTCTGCGCCGTGCAACCCGGGCATGGTGACATCCAATAGAAGCAGGTCAAACCTGTTTCTTTGCAATTGCGAGATTACTTCATCGCCATTGATCGCTTCGGCCTCCACCACGATATCTTCCGCGTATTCGAACAATTGCTTCAGGCCCTCACGCATCAATGCGTGATCGTCGGCAAGCAGTATCCTGATCATCCGGTACTCTCCTCAAAATCTATTATTTTTTTGATATTACAATTTGCTGATTATCGTAACGTTACTCCGTTTCTTGCGAAACCTCGTTGTCAACCGGAATACGCAGCCGGAGTATAGCCCCGCGCCCCACTTCACTATCGATCTGCAAGGTTCCGCCCAACATTAAAGCCCGCTCGCGCATGCCGATAATGCCGAACGAGTTCTGGCTGGCAGTGCGCGCGGGGTCGAATCCTTGGCCGTCATCGCGGATCCCCAGTTCGCATATGCCGTCACTACAGCGCAAGAATATATCGGCACGACTGGCCTGGGCATGACGCAGAATATTGGTCAGCGACTCCTGCGCGATACGGAAGACTGCCATCGACCGCTCTTCGTCCAGCGAAATTTCGCCGTTCGGCAAATGCAATACGCATTCGATGCCGGTATTGTCGAAAAATTCCTGGGCCTGCCATTCCAATGCGGACACGATGCCGGCATTCAATGCCGCCGGACGAAGCCGAGTCGCGAGGTTGCGCACGACGATGATCGCCCGGTCCATGGTCTCCACCATTCTCTGGGCTTTCAAGCGCAGTTCGGGTTCAATCTCCCCGAAGCGGTAATCGAGCGTGGTAATGTTAAGCCGCAGCACGCTTAACAATTGCCCGAGCTCGTCGTGGATTTCTCGTGCAATACGCTTGCGCTCCTCTTCCCGCGCCTCTTCGCGCCTCATGGTCATCGCTCGCAATTGCGCCCGTGATTTTTCCAATCTCCGCTCGGTCGCCTTGAGTTCGGTAATGTTATGCCCGATGGCGAGCACGCCTTCAACGTCCCCGTGCTCGTCATACTCCGCAATCATTTGCATTAAATGGCTGGTTAAACCGCCATCGGACTTGCGCCACTCAAGCAGAATCTGATCACCTTCACCGCTTGCCATCACATGCTTCAGCCGAGCATGGTAATCCTCCCATGGCATCAAGGCCTGCCATAGATCCTCCAGCCGTACCTGCTGCGCCTGCGCCAAGGGGATGTCAAGGTAGCGGGCAAAGGCTGGATTGATATAAACAAGATGGCACTCCCTGTCGAAACGGATAATCAGGTCCGGCGAATTCTCGGCCAGCGTACGGAATTCCAGTTCACGCCGCGCCAGCGCATCTTCTATCCGCCTACGCTCGGTGATATCGCGACTGATTCCAATAAGCCCGATAATCTTTCCGTCAGCCCCGTAGAGTGGAGTCTTCCGCGTATCAAGCAACACCGTGCGTCCATCCGGATAGGTAATCCACTCATCGTTGTGCCGAGCCTTCCCGCTTGCCAGCATTTCCCGGTCTTTCTGCCGATACGACTCCGCCACTTCACGAGGCGCAAAGTCGTAGTCGGTCTTGCCTGCCATTTGGGCTTCGCTATGCCCGCAATACTCGGCAAAGGCCTTGTTGAACCCCAGATATCTTGAATCCATGTCCTTGAAGAAGATCAGATCCGGGATGGAGTCAATCAATGATCGTAACAATGCCTCCTTCTTCTGAAGCGCACGGTGCGTGACCTGAAGACAGGTAATATCCCGGGCGACGCCCAACACGCTGATAACATTGCCGAACTCGTCGCGTTCCGGCACATACATCAAATCGAATACTTGCGGCTCCTGTGCCTGGGTAATGGTCATGGTGAGCATGACCGGCACCCCCTCGGAAGCGCTCTTGTGAACCGCATCCAGCATCTGCTGGTCACTGCTTGGCTCTCCGGAAAAAGAAATATCGACCGAGGTTCTGCCGAGGAAATACTCCTGTGGACGATTAAAGGCACGAAGCACAGTTGGGCTGACATACATATGGCGCCCCTCGGTATCCAATCGCATCACAAAGTCGGGAATGTTTTCCACCAGCGTGCGTAATTGCCGTTCCGTTTCTTTCAATGCACTGATATCGCGGCCGATGACCAGCACGCTGATAGCATGTCCGAACTGGTCAAACTCCGGCACAAACCGCACATGGTCGTGAATTTTCCTGGCGCCATAGCTCACGTCCATGACATGAATAATTTCGGTTTCACGCCCGCTGGTCAGCGCCTCCTTAACCTTTTCCTGAAATCGCCGGACAGCTTCATGATCGCTGATTTCGATGGGCTGATGGCCCAGTATCCATTCACGCTGCAGCCCAATGACGCTTTCCAACTGCGCGTTGCAATACACATAACGACAATCGGCATTCAGCCGCGCCACGACATCCGGCGAGTTCTCCGCCAACGTTCGAAACTCCTGCTCTCGTTTATGTAAAGCTTCCTCCGCCAACTTCCGCTCGATCACGATCGCCGCCAAACCGCTTGCCCGCCGCACTGCCGTCAGATGACTATCCGACGGACATCCTGGCTCACGCCGATAAATGCCGAACACGCCCAACACAGCCCCATGAGAATCCAGGATGGGTTCAGACCAGCAGGAAAGAAACCCGGCGTTTAATGCCAAACTCCGATATGGAGCCCAATACGGATGGGATCGAATGTCTTCGACGATGGTCGTCTCTCTGCTCCAGGCGGCAGCGCCGCAAGAACCAACTCCAGGGCCAATGGCAATGCCATCCACAGCTTGCAGATATTCCTGCGACAAGGACGAGGAAGCCGGACCGGAGCGGAGGCATCGGATGTTTTTATCCACCAGCATGATGCTGCAAACGAAGTCAGGATGCGTATCCTCGACATACTCAACGATGCATTGCAGCACATCGTTGAGTGTGACACCTGCCGTCAGACGCTCGAACATCCGTAATCGAGTCTCTTCCAGCATGCCATGTCGCTTGTACTCGGTGATATCGCGCGCGAAACCGACGGTGCCAAGCAGCTGGCCGTCAACTATGACAGGGGCTTTGTAGGTCTCGAACCATTTACGTACACCTCGCTCGACAATGTGTTCTTCCACATGTTTCTTTTCGCCCGTGCGCAGCACCTCGCCATCATCGGCCCGATAGCGCACCGCCAGATCTTCCGGCCAGAAATCGAGATCGGTCTTTCCATAGAAACTTTCGCTCGTCTCATACCCCGCCGCATCGGCAAAACGCTGGTTGACGGCTAAAAACCTGCTTTCAGTGTCCTTGAGCCATACCATGAACGGAAAATTGTCCAACAAGGCACGCTGGTACTGCTTCTTGGCACGCAGGTCATCCTGGAGACGCCGGTGCTCCGTAATATCACGCGAAATTCCCAGCACTCCGACCACGGAACTGGTCACATCATAGAGCGGTGTCTTGACGGTTTCCCACAGCCGCTTCCTACCGTCCTGCTCAGGCACCCACTCTTCGTTTGTCCGCGTTTCTCCACTAGACATGACCTCTTTATCCATACGCCGGAAGAATCCCGCCAGGTCGGAAGAAACGAAGTCAAAATCGGTTCGCCCGATAATGTCGTCTACACAAGCTCCGAACACACGTGCCAGCGCGGCATTTGCAGCCAGATAAACCCCGTTCGGATCCTTAAGCCATACTGGATCGGGGATGGTCTGAAGCAAAGTCTTAAGCCGCAGGCTCTCGTTCTTCAACATGAGCTCGGCCTGCTTGCGATCTTCGATCTCTGCGCTCAACGCTGCAGTTCGGTCTGTGACCAACTCTTCGAACTGGATACGATAACGCAATAATTCGCTGTTCTTCGCGTCAAGCTTTTTCTGCATAGCACGCAACTTGAGATGCGTTCCAACCCGGGCGAGAACCTCCTCAGCCTGAAATGGCTTGGTTAAATAATCAACGCCTCCGGCCTGAAAAACGCTTGCTTTGCTTCCGGCATCCTCACAGGCCGTGATGAACATGACTGGGATATCGCGAGTACTTTCCTGAGCTTTTAGCTGACGGCATACAGTAAATCCATCCGCTTCAGACATTAATACGTCTAGCAAAATCAAGTCGGGCAATTCGGATTCGACAAGCTTCATCCCTTCCTCGCCACCATGCGCCAGAAGTATGCGCACGCGCAGCCCTTCCAAAGCCTCCAGGATGACGCCGAGGCCTGTCTGCGGATCGCCTACTATTAATATTGTAAAAATATCGGTAGAACGCTCGACTTCTATCATGAATGCATAGGATCTGTATGGAGTTGAAATTGCAATCGACTAAACCGTCTTATTCATACGTAAGTCCCTGTAAAACAGCAGAATACCTTGAGCATGCATTCAGCTCCACTGGATCGGCTTCAAGGAAGCGGCTAGGAAAGTGACTGCTGCTGGCCGACTGAAGCCATTTCCGCCGCCTGTTGGCTTGCTGAATACTGGCAAAAAGGGAATTTGAATAGTACAGTCAATAGTACAAATGAAAAGGGCCACATTGCTGTGGCCCTTATAAACTGGCGCGCCCGAAGAGATTCGAACTCCTGCCCCCTTGGTTCGTAGGGGTAGCTTGTAACCAACTGTTATTATTTACAAACAGAAACTTACAGCGCTTTCCAGTTTTTCATTCACAGCCTAACTAAACGCGACCCCATCTAGACCAATCTGGAATTCGACACATCCCTGCCTCTTAAGCAGGCGCTATTAAATGGCGTGCTATGGCCCTTTAATCAAAAAAGCTCCCCCTTCCGCTAAACCACTTTATTTTTTGTTGGATAGGTTGTTAGAAGCGTCCGGCGGTGAGCCGGGCGCCTGTTCAGAACTTGTCGGGGGATTTTAGAAATGGTTTAGGGGAAGGGAAACTTATTTTGATATTTTACGAAGACCTGAGTTATCCACCCGACCACTTAAAAGAAAAGCGCCTGAATGTACTCTTAAATCAGCGGTTGAACCTTTGAAATAAAAAAGGGTTAGCCATTAAGCTAACCCTTTGATTTTGGTGGGCCTCCTCGGAGTCGAACCGAGCACCAACGGATTATGAGTCCGCTGCTCTAACCAGGCATGAGCTAGAGGCCCAGAAACTGCCTCATTAGTCGTTGCCGGTTTCGAGGAAGCTGCGCAGGCGCTCGGAACGCGTCGGATGACGCAGCTTGCGCAACGCCTTGGCTTCGATTTGACGGATACGCTCACGCGTAACGTCGAATTGCTTGCCGACTTCTTCCAGCGTGTGGTCGGTGTTCATTTCAATACCGAAACGCATACGCAACACCTTGGCCTCACGCGGGGTGAGCGACTCCAGAACCTCCTTGGTGGCATCGCGCAGACTGGCATACACAGCCGCATCGACCGGCGCCATCGTGGACTGATCCTCGATGAAGTCGCCCAGATGCGAATCGTCGTCGTCACCGATAGGCGTTTCCATGGAGATCGGCTCCTTGGAAATCTTCAGGATCTTGCGGATCTTTTCCTCCGGCATCTCCATCTTTTCGGCCAGCGTCGCCGGATCCGGCTCAAGACCGGTTTCCTGCAGAATCTGACGCGAAATGCGGTTCATCTTGTTGATGGTTTCGATCATGTGCACCGGAATACGGATGGTGCGCGCCTGGTCGGCGATAGAACGCGTAATTGCCTGGCGTATCCACCACGTTGCGTAGGTTGAGAACTTGTACCCGCGACGGTATTCGAACTTGTCCACGGCCTTCATCAAGCCAATGTTGCCTTCCTGAATCAAGTCGAGGAATTGCAAACCGCGGTTGGTGTACTTCTTGGCGATGGAAATCACCAGACGCAGGTTGGCCTCGATCATCTCGCGCTTGGCACGACGTGCGCGGGCCTCGCCGGTGGACATCTGCTTGTTGATTTCCTTGAGCTCTTTGATCGGCAGGCCAACACGGTCCTGCAGATCGAGCAGGCGTTGCTGACGGTCCAGCACGTTATGGCGATGACGCTCGAGCTTGGGGCCATAGGCTTTGCCGGACTTCACTTCACCCTCGAACCACTCCAGATTGCCTTCGTTGCCTGGGAATACCTTGATGAAGTGCTGGCGGGGCATGCCGGATTTTTCTACGCAGAAATCCATGATCTTGCGCTCATGCGAACGCACTTCTTCCACCATTGCACGCACCTGGTCGCACAACGCTTCAACCTGCTTAGCGGAGAAGCGGAAAGCCATCAGTTCGTTAAGAATTTCCTCCTGATAAGCCTTGTAGCTCTTGTGCTGGGAACCATGCTTTTGCAATACTTGCTGCTGCTTTTCGAAAGCAACGCGAATGATGGCAAAGCGCTTGAGCACTTCTTCCTTGAGTTGCGCGAGCGCAGCTGCAGAAACGGCCGCCGCCTTGGCGCCGTCGTCGTCGCCCTCTTCCTCTTCCTCTTCTTCGGGCTCTTCCTCTTCTTCGCCTTCTTCACTCGCTGCAATCGCTTCATCCAAACCGACGTCCGCATCGATGAGGCCATCCACCACATCGTCAACGCGCAATTCGTCGATTTCAACCTTGTCGATCATCGAGAGCAGTTCGGCGATAGTGGTCGGGCAAGCGGCAATGGCTTGCACCATGTGCTTGAGGCCATCCTCAATACGCTTGGCGATTTCAATTTCGCCTTCGCGCGTCAGCAGGTCAACCGTGCCCATTTCGCGCATGTACATACGCACCGGGTCAGTCGTGCGACCGAATTCGGAATCCACGGTGGACAGCGCCTGCTCGGCCTCTTCCACGGCGTCTTCGTCAGCCACGGCCGGAGTAACGTCAGACATCAGCAAGGCTTCGGCATCGGGCGCCTCTTCATAGACCTGGATGCCCATGTCGTTGATCATGCCGATGATGCCGTCGATCTGCTCGCTGTCCTGAACGTCGTCAGGCAGGTGATCGTTGATTTCGGCGTAAGTGAGGTAGCCGCGCTCCTTGCCGAGGACGATCAGCGACTTGAGTCGCGTACGGCGATCTTCGCCGTTATTGCCTCCGGCTTGCACTTCAGACTTCTCGTTTTGATGCTCGCTAGCCATATTTTCGACCCCAAATCCGGTTAACGGGAAAACCGTACATTATACCTTATTTTGTTCACTTCCTTGGACAGCCCCTCTACGGAACTGTTGCAAAAGCATTTTCTGCTCCTGACTCAACGCTTGCAAACCTTGCTCCTGCGCAATTCTCAGCACCACCGCCAATTCACGCTGCCCCAGATTTTCGCGGAGCTGCTTCATTGCCCCTTCAAATTCGTCCTCGACTTCGAAGGTATCGTCCACTTCCATTACTTCCGCACTGATTTCCGCCATCAGATTTTCCGGTACATTACCTCGCAAGGCTTGCAGCAATGCGGATGTAGCCAAATTCGGGCTTTCCGAAGCCAGCCGAATCAACTGCCCGAACACATCATCCTCCGCGCCATTGCCTGGAACCAGGCTTGCATCAAGCTGCAACGCCAGATGCGGCCGCAGCAACACCATTTGTATGAGCCTGCGCACCAGCGTTGGCGGTTTTCGAGAGCTTCGTGCCGGAGCCGCCTTGCGTCTCGTAGCCGGCTGAGCGAGATTCATCAGCGACTCCAACTCGGCCTGCGACACGCCTGCCAATTCGGCACACCGCTTACGCAGCAGCAAGCTCAGTGCCGGCGCCTGAATCTGCTTCAGTATCGGCTCGGCATCATTCATAAACCGGACGCGACCTTCATGCGACTGCATATCGTTGGCGCTGCTGAGTGTCTGTACCAGATATTGCGACAACGGCTGCGTTTCCTTTAGGGCCGCTTCGAAACCATCTTTGCCAAATTCGCGAATATAGCTGTCCGGGTCGTGCTCCGGCGGCAAGAACAGGAAACTCAGGCGTAAACCATCGGTAAGTGCAGGCAAGCTATTGATTGCCGCGCGCCAAGCCGCCTTGCGCCCGGCAGCGTCTCCGTCGAAACAAAAGACTATGTCATCCGTCTGCCGCATTAGCTTGGTGATATGGTAAGGCGTCGTCGCGGTACCCAGAGTCGCCACGGCATAGCCCACGCCATGCTGCGCCAATGCCACCACGTCCATGTAGCCTTCCACCACCAACACCTTGCCCGCCTCGCGTATTGCACGACGAGCAAGGAACAGCCCATACAGTTCATGACCCTTCTGAAACAGCGGGGTTTCAGGCGAGTTCAAATATTTCGGCCCGGCATCATCGCCATCACCACCCAGCACGCGCCCGCCGAAACCGATCACCTGCCCCTTCTGATCGTGGATCGGGAACATGATGCGGTCGCGAAAACGATCATACCGCCGCCCCTGCTCATTAGTGATCACCAGACCGGCAACGCCTAAAGACTCGGACTGATACTCCTTGATGATACTTGCAAGGTTTTGCCAACCCGACGGAGCGTATCCGATCTGGAATCGCGCAGCGATTTCACCGCTGAGGCCGCGACCTTTAAGGTAGTTGATTGCACGCTCAGATTTTTTCAACTCCGTGCGGTAATACCCAAGCGCCAGCTGCAACGCTTCCTGCATGCCGACGGCAGCCTGCTCCGCGACCTTGTCAACAACACGCGTCTCCTGCGGCACCGTCATGCCGACCCGTTTGGCTAATTCGTGGACTGCATCCACGAAACCCAGCCCTTGATACTCCATCAAGAAGCCGAGCGCCGTACCGTGGGCGCCGCAACCGAAACAATGGTAAAACTGCTTGGTCGGACTCACAGTAAATGAGGGCGTTTTTTCGTTATGAAAGGGGCAGCAAGCGGAATAGTTCGCGCCGGCTTTCTTGAGCGGCACGCTGGCGTCGATCACGTCGACCACGTCGACGCGATTCAGCAACTCTTGAATAAAAGAGTCTGGAATAGCCATCTATGCGCGCCCAAAAAACAAAAAAGGAGCTTCACGCTCCTTTTCGTCGAGGCCGGCAAGCTTTTGCGAACGGCTAACCACCCAGCCTCGCCTTGATCAAGCCGGACACTTTACCCATGTCGGCGCGACCCACCACCTGCGGTTTGACGGCGGC
>DATHWE010000189.1:0-35683 GCA_035460905.1 Methylophilaceae bacterium
CGGAGCTGGTGCGGCGCGCCAATGCGAATGATGCATGGGCACAGTTCGAACTGGGATCACGCTTCAATTACGGCCGGAATGCTCCCAAGAACAACACCGAGGCGCTGAGCTGGCTGCGTCGCGCGGCGAAAAACGGGCAGCGCGACGCGCAACGCCTGCTGGCGGTGAAGATGTATAACGGCTATGACGTTGCGGTCGATCATGATGAGGCGCTGCTATGGGCGCAGCGCCTGGCCGAATCCGGCGATGCACCGGGGCAGTTGATGCTGGGCAATATGTACGCCAATGGCGAAGGTAGTCCACGCGACCTTGTGCGTGCCTATATGTGGTATGACATTGCCGCGACCATGGCGCAACAGGACGCAGCCGACCCCGCGTTGCAACAGACTGCCGTTGCAATGCGCGACAAGACCGGGGCGTTGTTGATGCCCGAAGAAGAGGTCATTGCCCAGGAATTCGCCAGCAACTGGTGGCTGCGCAAACAGGGTGTAAGCCTGGTACCCAAGCAGAAATCCAAGGCGGCAAGCAAAAAGGCCGCCACTAGTCCGAAGAAGACCGCGACCAAGCCCACTGCGCCCGAGAAGCCGAAAACGCCGGCCAAGCCGGAAGTGAAAAAGCCGCAGCAGCCATAGAGCGGGGCGTTGCCGCCTGCATTGTTCACTTCAAATGAGTTGACGCAGGCTGGGGCGCCCGCGTTCGCGAGAGTCTACGCGAGGGTAATTGCTTCGCAGCCGGTATGCGAAACGCGCAGGTAATTGCCGGTCTCGTACCAGTCTCCCAGCACCCAGCGGGTGGTGATGTGGCCGTTATCCTCGATGACATGCTTGCCTGGCCGATGCGTGTGCCCATGGATCAGCAGGTCGGGATGATCGTAGCGGCGCAGCATTTCGACGACTGCGTCTGCATTCACATCCATGATCGCTTCCGTCTTGTGGGATTTCTCGGATTCGCTGCGCATGCGCAGGGCTTCGATCTGCGCTTTCCGCGCCGCCAGCGGCTGAGAAAGAAAAGTCTGTTGCCAATCCGTATCGCGTACCTGAAGCCTGAACCTCTGATATTCGACATCGTCGGTGCACAGCAGATCACCATGCGACAGCAAGACGCGCTGCCCATATAGCTCGATCAGGTGAGGGTCGTTCAGGATCGCCATTCCGGATGCGTGCGCAAACTTCTCCGCCAGCAGAAAGTCGCGGTTGCCATGTATTAGCGCGACCGGAGTTCCGCTCTCGGCAAGCGCTCGAAAAGCGTCGCAGATTTCCAGGTGATACGGGTCGGCGAGGTCATCGTCGCCGGCCCAGTATTCGAACAAATCACCCAGTACATATAGCGCCCGCGCACCGCGCGCCGTGCCGGAGAGAAACTTCAGCAGCAGGGCGGTGATGTGCGGACGCGAAGTGCAGAGGTGCAGGTCGGATATGAATAGTGTAGGGGCGGTGCCGCTCAGCACTGCTCGGCGCGCTCGATCACGACATCTTCGACCGGAACGTCCTGATGACCGGCCTTGTTACCGGTTTTGACCTGACGAATCTTGTCTACGACATCGGTGCCGTCGGTCACTTTGCCGAATACGCAATAGCCCCAGCCTTGCGAGGTCGGAGAGGAGAAGTTGAGAAAGTCGTTGTCGGCCACGTTGATGAAAAACTGGCTGCTGGCCGAGTGCGGATCCGGGGTGCGCGCCATGGCAATGGTGTAAGCCTTGTTCTTCAGGCCATTGTCGGCTTCGTTCTTGATCGAAGCATTGGTGGACTTTTGCTTCATGCCTGGTTCGAATCCGCCGCCCTGGATCATGAAGCCATCGATCACGCGATGGAATACGGTGTTGTTATAAAAGCCGCTATCGACGTATTCCAGAAAATTGGCGGCGCTGACAGGCGCCTTTTCGGCATCCAGTTCCAGGGTGATAACGCCAAAGTTGGTGTGAAGTTTAACCACGTTGCTTTCCTTTTTTCGATGATTTTGGTGTTGCGGGCAGCGCCTCGCCGGTCCTGTTGGACTCTTCCGCAATTATAGGGGTTTCCAGAAGGGCTGCCTTCTCGATGACGATGATTTCCTGCGGGACGTCGGCAAGTTTGCCGACTGCCTGTGTCGGGATGCGGCCGATTTTGTGGGCGATATCCATGCCGCGGATGACCTTGCCGAAGACGGTATAGCCCATCAGCGACGGCTCGGGTTTGTAGTAATTGAGCATCTTGTTGTCGTCGAGGTTGATGAAGAATTGCGCAGTGGCGGAATCGGGATTGAAAGCGCGCGCCATCGACAAGGTGCCGGGCTCGTTGCGCAGGCCGTTATTAGCCTCGTTTGGAACGGGAGGAAAGGTTGGCTTCGATTGCATATCCGCGGTTAATCCGCCGCCCTGGATGATGAATTTGTGAATGACGCGATGGAAAATGGTGCCTTCATAAAAGCCGTTTTTGACGTAATTCAAGAAGTTTTCAACGGTTTTCGGGGCTTTGTCCGGGTACAGTTCCACGATGAAGCTTCCCATATTGGTCTGGAATTCTATCTGGGGATTGGCTGCAAAAGCAGGATTGCAAAAAGACAGCCACACCAGGAACAGTAAAGCGAACTTCTTCATGATTTCTCCTCCGCCATTGCGTGGGAAGAGTTAACTTGCACCTTCGTACAAAATCTTCCAACGCTTGTTTTCGAGCACCCAGTATTGGCGCTTCCGCATGCGGTCGTCCAGATTGTTGCTTTTGTATTCCTGTTCGTAATTAACGACGACCATCGATTTCTCATCGCTAGGATAACGGAACATACTGATGTTGGATAGCGTGATTTCGGCAGGGATTTTACGCGTCTGGACGCGGCGCTTTTCCTCAGCCCAGCGCTTGAAATCCCGTTCTTTCGCGAAGAAATCCTTCGAATAGAAATCCAGGTAGCGCTCTGTATCCTGCGACTCCCAAGCCTGGCGCCAGCTTGCGATTTCGCGCAACAGATTTTCCTTCTGTTCGGTGAGCTCAGCCTCCGATGCCAGTTGTGTGTCGCCGGCGATAATAACCGGGGTATTGCCATTTTTAAGGATGAATCTAAGTGCTTCCAGATCCGGATTGGAAAGCACAATGCAGCCGTCGCTCGCTCGCGGAGGTCTGCTATAGGTGTCGCCTGGCGTGCCATGCAGCCAGATGCCATGGCCATTCTTGCCCTGGCGTTTATCCCATTCATTGGGATAGTTGAGCGGGAAGGCGGCTGTGCCGTAAAAATCCGGTAATTTTCTCTGCAGTTGCTTTCCGGCGAAATAGATGCCCAGCGGAGTGCGTTTGTCGCCCTCTTTCTGCTTGCCTGTACCGTTTTTGCCGACGGTTATGTAGTAATCGGCAATATAACGCGGCACGCCGTTGTCGTTGCGATACAGATAAAGTCGTGATTTCGTGGTGTCCACCACGATCGCATGCGCATATTCGGCGTCCAGCTGCCATAAGTAATTCGGAATACCTTGTGCATCCTGCTGGGCAAGATAGCGTTGCAAGCGTACCCGTGCTTCTTCCTGAAAGTCGGTGATGGCATCCTGCGAAACATTGCCGGCATTGCCGAAGCTTCCAAGTTCGCGCGAACGCGCCATCAGCAGATCGCCCCGGACAAGGTGTGCCAACTTGAAGTTGGGCACGGTGCTTAACAGGTGGTCGATGGTTGCCAATGCGGCGTCGGTCTGACCGCGGGTGATTTCCAGCAGGCTTTGCGCCAGCAGCCCTTCCACGCTCCGGGTTTTGGCGAAAGCGGTTCTGTGAAAGCCGGAAGGCAGCTTGCCGTCTGCATTCACTGCCGTGGCATTCCAGGATGGCACGGCGATAAGAAGCAAGCCGACAGTGATGGCGAGTGAGCGCTGCAGCCGGGTTTTTACTGGCGAGCTCAACGCGAGGTCAACTCCTGTACGATCAGCCAGCGGTCATTGCTCTTTTGTAGGACCAGGGTCTTGCTGGTGCGTTTCGCAACTTTGTCTGCGCGGTAATTCTGCTTGAAGCGTACTTCGGCACGATCCCCGTCAATCTCTGTCTGGATGCCACTGATGACCACGTCTATGGATTTCGTGCCTTTGATGCGCGAGCGACGGGTCTGCTCCCAGGCGCGACGGCTTTCGCCCTTGGGCGTCTTGAAGCTGGCAGCGTAATAGTCGAGGTATTTGTCTACGTCCTGCCTTGACCACGCTTTCGCCCAGCCTTTTACCGCATCCTCCACAGCCGCCGAATAATCAACAGTCATGGGTTGTGGTGCGACTGGTGCCGGCTGTGGCGCCACGGGCTTTGCAACAGGTTGCGCTACGGCTACGACCACCGGAGCCTTGGCGACCGGGACGGGAGTGGCCGGAACAGAGGCTGCCGGGATCGGCTTGGCAATAGGAGCGGGCGTCGCCGCCTTGATCGGCATGGGTTTTTCCGTCTGGATTCCCGCAGCCATCGCCAACGCGCGTTTTTCAGCGTACGGCAGGTTCACCATGGCAAGCCGCGGCTGAGGGCGAGCGGCAGCATCGGTTTTCAAGGCTTTGCCGTAAGCCTCGGAGGCCATTGCGGCATAGATGCCGCTTAGGTTGTCATGAATGGCGGCATAGCTCGGATGCGTCCGCAGTGCCAGCTCAAGCGTCTGCCGCGCGCGTTCGTATTGTCCCTGACCGGCATAGATCACTGCCAGGTTGTTATAGGGCTCCGGCCATGACGGATGCTTGGCAATGAGGTCGCTGAATATGCGGGTGGCTTCGGCAGTATTTTTCTGTTCACTGAGGATAACGCCCTTGAGGAATTGACCGTGAATGTCCTGAGGGTGAGCCGATAAATAACTGTCGAGACTGGCGGCTGCTTCGGAGTATTGCTTGCGGCCAATCAATTGAGAAATATTCTTCAGTTCATCTGCTTCGGCATAGGCGTTCGGCGCGAGGAGTGCGAGCAGCAGTACCGTGACGGCGAGAAGGGCGCGGGGGTGCATTATGGTATATACTTTGCCCGGTTATTTAGCGGGCTGATTCTATCAACAACCGCACCCAATCTCCAACAGTTTCGAGTTTCTCGGGACATACAAAACGCCTTGATTCCATGCTGAAGATCTACAACTCCATCGCCCGCGAAAAAGAGGAATTCCACCCGATCACTCCCGGTAAGGTCCGCATGTACGTATGCGGTATGACAGTATACGATTTTTGTCATCTCGGGCATGCCCGCGTCATGGTGGTTTTCGACATGGTCGCGCGCTGGCTGCGGGCCAGCGGGTTTGAACTGACCTATGTGCGCAATATTACCGACATCGACGACAAGATCATCAAGCGCGCGGCGGAAAATAACGAATCCATCGGCACACTGACCGAACGCTTCATCCATGCGATGGACGAGGACTCTGCTGCGCTTGGCGTCGTCAGGCCCGACCTGGAGCCGCGTGCCACACAGCATATCCCCGATATGCTGGAGATGATTTCCGCGCTGGTTGAAAAAGGGCTGGCCTATCGTGCGGACAACGGCGACGTGTTCTACGCCGTGCGCGGCTTTGACGGCTATGGGAAGCTTTCCGGTAAGTCGCTGGAGGACCTGCGGGCAGGCGAGCGAGTGGAAGTGGATACTTACAAACGTGACCCGCTGGACTTCGTTTTATGGAAGTCGGCCAAGCCGGGCGAACCCGCGTGGGAATCCCCTTGGGGGCCGGGCCGTCCAGGCTGGCATATCGAATGCTCGGCAATGAGCGATCATCATCTCGGGCATCATTTCGACATCCATGGCGGCGGACAGGATTTGCAGTTCCCGCACCATGAAAACGAAATCGCGCAGTCGGAAGGCGCGCACGACTGTACCTACGTGAATTACTGGATGCACAACGGCTTCGTGCGCGTGGACGAAGAGAAGATGTCCAAGTCGCTGGGTAATTTCTTCACCATTCGCGAGGTGCTGACCAAATACGATCCGGAGGTACTGCGCTTTTTTATCCTGCGCGCGCACTACCGCAGTCCGCTGAACTACTCCGATGCGCATCTTGATGATGCGAAGCAGGCGCTCACCCGACTATATACGGCGTTGCGCGGAGTCGAAACGGGAACGGCCGCGCTGGACTGGAGCGATCCCCAAATGGCCCGCTTCCAGTCAGCGATGAATGACGATTTCAATACTCCTGAAGCGATGGCGGTGTTGTTCGATCTGGCGAATGAAGTCAATAAGAGTCGCGATGTCCGGGCCGCTGCGCGCCTCAAGGCATTGGCCGGTGTGCTAGGTTTGTTACAACGTTCGCCCGAGGAGTTCCTTCAGGGACGACATATTGCTGTAAGTGCTGGAACCTTATCTCTTACAGGACAGGATGTGAGTATCAATATAGGGTTATCTCCACAGAAAATCGAAGAGATGATTGTGGAGCGTACGGCAGCGAAGAAAGCCAAGAACTTTGCCGAAGCCGACCGCATCCGCAAGGAGTTGCTAGATAACGGCGTCGTGCTCGAAGACACGCCGCAAGGCACGATCTGGCGGAGCGCGTAATGTACAGCCTGCTGAAGCCATTGTTGTTCCGGCTGGATGCGGAACGCGCGCATCATTTGACCCTGAACTCCCTGCAAGCCGCATACGCGCTGGGCCTGAGTGGACTGCTGGCTAACCCGCCCGCATGCCGTGCCCGCCGCGTCATGGGACTGGATTTCCCGAACCCGGTCGGCCTCGCGGCTGGGCTGGACAAGAACGGCGCTTACATCGATGCACTGGCGGCGCTCGGTTTCGGATTCATCGAAGTCGGCACCGTCACGCCGCGTCCGCAGCCTGGCAATCCCCAGCCCCGGTTGTTCCGTATTCCCGAGGCGCAAGCCATCGTCAATCGATTCGGTTTCAATAACGAGGGCGTGGATGCGCTGGTCGAGAATGTGAAACGCTCGAAATATCGCGGCATCCTCGGCATCAACATCGGCAAGAATTTCGACACGCCCAACGAACGTGCCGTAGACGATTACCTGATCTGTCTGCGCAAGGTTTACGCCCACGCCAGCTACGTAACGGTCAACATTTCATCGCCCAACACCAAGAACCTGCGTCAATTGCAGGAAAAGGAGGCGCTGGAAAACCTGCTGTCAACGTTAAAGGCGGAACAGGAAAAACTGACTGAGAAATATGGTCGTTATGTCCCGGTAGTGTTGAAGATTGCGCCGGATTTGACGACCGAGCAGGTGATCGAAATCGCCGACTTGCTGCTGCAATATCACTTCGATGGCGTGATCGCCACCAACACCACGCTGTCGCGCGAGGGTGTCGAGGGTCTTGGCAATGCGGAGGAAACTGGCGGGCTTTCGGGCGCGCCGGTGCGGACGAAAGCCACGGCTGTGGTCAAGCAGTTGAGCCTTGCCTTGAGAGGCGAGGTTCCCATTATCGGCGTTGGCGGCATTCTGTCGGGCCTGGACGCCGAAGAGAAAATCAAGGCGGGTGCTAGCCTGGTACAAGTCTATAGCGGTTTGATCTACCGCGGCCCGGCGCTCATCAAGGAAGCCTGCGCAGTCCTGGGTTAGTTGCCATTCAGGCTGTCCTTGGCAAAGCGTACCCACTCGCGCTCCACGTCATGGTTGATGTTGAAGCGTTTGGCGTGTTGTATGACTTCCTCAAACATTTCATTGGCTTGCGATTGGTGACCAAGCGATTGCAATAGCGTCGCGTAGCGGCATTTCGCTTCGAGTCCGGTATACACCGGAGTCAATTCCTCATACAAAGCCAGCGCGGCAGAAGTGTCGGTTTTCTCCAGCCAGCGCGCCTTGAGCAGTTTGACTTCCTGAGCCTTGAACACGGGGTGGGCAGTCTCCAGCTGGCCCAGTAGTAGTTCGACCTCGTCGAGCTCTTCACGCATCAATTGCGCATTGGCCAGCTTGAAAATGATCTGCGGGTCATTGCTGTAAGCACCGGCCAGGCAACTTTTATAAAGATTGGCCGCTTCGTCATACATGCCTACCGCTTCGCATTCCTCGGCCAGCGCCATCTTGTTGTCCATGCTGCCGCAGATTTCCAGCTCTTCCGCGCGGCGTTTCAATTCGGCATCGGGCTTGATAGTACGCACGATATCGCGCACGGTTTTGCGAGCATTGTGATGCTCGCGGGAGTTGGGAAAAACTTCGACGAGATAGTAGATCAGGCTGCCACCCACGGGGAAAGAAAGAATGACAAACGCCCACCAGTAGGGCCGGCCCGTGCGTATGACGTGATAAATGAAGAAAGCCTGAACCGCCACGGTGAGGATGATTAGTATCGGCATTGTTTCCCCCTTCTGATTGAGGGAATCATAGCCATCCCCGGCAAAAATCGCCAGCCCGATATCAACGCACAAAAGCTGGGATGGCATTCCGCCATCCCAATTTGATTTATCCTGCGGTATCGGCGGCGAGCTCTGGCTGTGAGCCGCCGGAGTCTTCGTGGAAGACCAGCACGACTTTCTCTTCCGCGTCGATATCGACAGTGACACTTCCACCATGCGACAGGCGACCGAAGAGCAGTTCGTCTGCCAAGGCGCGCCGGATGGTGTCCTGAATCAGACGCGACATCGGACGTGCTCCCATCTGCGGATCGAAGCCTGTCTTGGCAAGGTAGTCCTTCAACGCATCGGTAAACGTGACGTCGACCTTCTTTTCATGCAACTGATCTTCCAACTGCATCAGGAATTTCTCGACGACGCGCATGATGACCTCGTGATCGAGAGCGCCAAACGAAACGACGGCATCCAGACGATTGCGGAATTCCGGCGTGAACAAGCGCTTGATTTCGGCCATTTCATCGCCTGTGCTGACCGACTTGGTAAAGCCCATGCTGGACTTCGACAGCGATTCTGCGCCGGCATTGGTCGTCATGATGATGGTTACATTGCGGAAGTCCGCCTTGCGGCCATTATTATCGGTGAGCGTGCCATGGTCCATCACTTGCAGCAGGATATTGTAGATATCAGGATGGGCCTTCTCGATTTCATCGAGCAGCAGCACGCAATACGGATGCTTGGTGATGGCTTCCGTCATCAGGCCGCCCTGCTCGAAACCGACATAACCTGGAGGCGCACCGATCAAGCGTGATACGGCGTGGCGCTCCATGTATTCCGACATGTCGAAACGGACCAGCTCGATGCCCAATGTGTAAGCAAGCTGACGTGCAACTTCAGTTTTGCCGACGCCAGTGGGGCCGGAGAACAGGAAGGAACCGATAGGCTTTTGCGCATTACCCAGGCCGCTACGAGCCATCTTGATGGCCGCAGCAAGTGCGTCGATGGCCTTGTCCTGACCAAAGACAACAGCCTTCAGGTCGCGGTCCAGCGTCTTCAATGCATTACGGTCGTCAGAGGAAATATTCTGCGGCGGGATACGTGCAATCTTGGCAACAATGTCTTCGATTTCCTTGTTGCCAATGATTTTCTTCTGCTTTGATTTCGGCAGGATGCGCTGTGCCGCGCCCGCCTCGTCGATCACGTCGATAGCCTTGTCTGGCAAGTGGCGGTCATTGATGTACTTGGCAGACAACTCGGCAGCGGTATTCAATGCAGCAGAAGTGTATTTGACGCTGTGGTGTGCCTCGAAACGTGATTTCAGGCCTTTCAGAATTTCCACTGTTTCAGCGATGCTCGGCTCCGACACGTCCACTTTCTGGAAGCGACGTGACAAGGCGTGATCTTTCTCGAATACGCCGCGGTATTCCTGATAGGTGGTCGCGCCGATGCATTTAAGAGTGCCATTCGACAGGGCAGGCTTCAGCAGGTTGGAAGCGTCCAGAGTGCCGCCGCTCGCGGCGCCCGCACCGATCAGCGTATGAATCTCGTCGATAAAGAGAATTGCGTTCGGATTATCTGCGAGCTTCTTAAGCACTGCCTTCAATCGTTGCTCAAAATCGCCGCGATACTTGGTGCCAGCCAGCAAGGCGCCCATGTCCAGCGAATAGATGACGGCATTGCTCAATACTTCCGGCACGCTGCCTTCGACAATGCGCCGGGCAAGACCTTCCGCGATCGCGGTTTTGCCGACGCCAGCTTCGCCGACAAGCAACGGATTATTTTTGCGGCGACGGCAAAGCGTCTGCACCACACGCTCCAATTCGGGAGCGCGGCCGATCAGCGGATCGATGCGTCCGGCAAGTACCTGGGCGTTGAGGTTCAGGGTGAAGTTTTCCAGTGCACCGGTAGAAGCGGCTTCGCCTTCAACCTCCTGTTCGCTCTCGACGCGTTTGGAGGTGGTGTTTTCTGCCACCTTGGTGATGCCGTGCGAGATGAAGTTCACGACGTCGAGGCGTGTGACGCCCATCTGATGCAGGAAAAATACCGCGTGGGAATCCTTTTCACCAAAGATGGCGACCAGCACGTTGGCTCCGGTGACTTCCTTCTTGCCGGAGGATTGCACATGCAGGATGGCGCGTTGAATGACTCGTTGGAAGCCCAGGGTGGGTTGCGTATCGACTTCGTCGCTGCCGGTAACGGTGGGGGTGTGCTCTTCGATGTAATTGGTCAGTTCGCGTCGCAGGACTTCGAGGTCGGCACCGCACGCGCGAAGCACCTGGGCCGCGGTGGGATTGTCGATCATCGCGAGCAGCAAATGCTCGACCGTGATCAGCTCATGACGCTTCTGACGCGCGTCCATGAACGCCATATGTAAGGATACTTCCAGTTCCTGCGCAATCATTTTAAGGCACCTCTAAATACCAATGACCGGTGGTGATACTTGCTGCCAGCTTCCTGTGCCCGATATCGCAGAAAGCCTTATTCTTCTTCCATGATGCATTGCAAGGGGTGCTGGTGCTCCCTGGCGAATGCGGTGACCTGGTTGACCTTGGTTTCGGCAATGTCGTGTGGATAAATGCCGCACAATCCAATGCCGTCGTTATGTACTTTGAGCATGATTTGCGTGGCCTGTTCGCGGCTTTTTGAAAAAAACTGCTGCAGGACCACTACAACAAATTCCATGGGTGTGAAATCGTCGTTCAACAACAGCACCTTATACAGAGGAGGAGGTTTCTGTCGGGTTGCCGTGGTTTCTACAACGGTGCTTTCGTTTGTCTTCGCCATAGCTTGTTCTTATTGTGAGCCTAAAACGGATTTTTTCAAGTAGGCAGAACAGGCTAACAATAGAATTTTCGATGAAGAAAATCTATTGCCAGCGCTTGCTCTAGGGGTAAATGCGCACGCTTTTTACAATGCGTTCCTGCGTCTGGATGATTTCCAGCGTATGGCCGCTGATCTTGAAGCTGGTGCCGGGCTCAGGAATGTCTTCGAAATGTTCAAGTACCAGGCCGTTCAGCGTCTTGGGTCCGTCCAACGGAAAACCCAGGCCCAGCTTGCGATTGAGGCTGCGCAACTGTACGCCGCCATCCACTAGCCAGCTTCCGTCGGGCTGCTGGTGAAAGGCGCCGCCGAAAGATGGCGACTGGGTCGTGAAGTCGCCGACGATTTCCTCGAGGATGTCTTCCAGCGTCACCAATCCCTTAAGTTCGCCGTACTCGTCGACCACCAGAGCCAAGCGCTGCTGCTTTTCCTGGAACTGCTGCAATTGCGTGTATAGCGGAGTTCCGCAAGGCACGTAGTAAGGTTCCGCTACGATTTCACGCAGCATATCGAGGTCGAGCTGCCCATTCTGCACCTGGTGCATGACCTTGCGGATATGGATCACGCCGATGATTTCTTCTGTCGGTCCTTGCCGAACCAGCATGCGCGTGTGGTGACTGGTGGCGATCTGTTGCAATATCGTTTCGACGGGCGCATCAAAATCCACGGCTTCGATCTGCGTGTGCGCGGTCATCACGTCGTCGACGGTGGCTTTCTCCAGATCGAACAGATTGAGCAGGATGCTGCGGTGCTTCTTGGGAATGAATTTCCCCGACTCTGAAACGATGGTACGCAGCTCTTCCATGCTGATGGCATGCGCGGTATCGCTGAAATCGGTCTTGACGCGTAGCAGCCTGAGGAAGGCGCTGACGAACAGATTGACGAACCAGACGATCGGGTACGCCACCTTGAGCAAGGGATACAGGATATAGCTGCAAGCAAAAGCAAGCTTTTCGGGGTAAGTGGCGGCGATGACCTTGGGCGAGATTTCGCCGAACACAAGAATTGCGAATGTGACCGCCAGCGTGCCGCCAGCCAGCACGGCCTGACCGTCGCCGAACAAACGTACGCTGATCACCGTTACCAGTGTGGCGGAGGCAGCATTGGCAAAGTTGTTGCCGAGCAGGATCACGCCCAGCAGTTTGTCGGTTTTTGCCAGCAATCCGCTGGCGAGACGCGCGCCGCGATGTCCGGCGTTGGCGAGGTGTCTCAATCGGTAGCGATTGAGAGACATGAGGCTGGTTTCGGCGATCGAAAAGAATGCGCCGATCAGTAGCAGCCCGGCGAGTGCGCCGAGCTGCCACGATAAAGGAATGTCGTCCAAGGGATGGGGTTCAGGTTATGTGAAGCGCCAAGTTTCCGCGCAAGGGCGGAGCCTTGTCAAGGCAAGGCGTCCGCTGTTTCCTTCTTTTCCGGCTTGATCAGGTCTTCACGGGAGATTCCCAGCCACATCACGATGGGGCTCGCGACCAGCACCGAGGAGTAGATGCCGAACAGGATGCCAATGGTCAGCGCCAGCGCGAAGTTGTGCAGCACCTCGCCGCCGAAAAACAGCATCGAGCACACCACTGTCTGCGTCATCGCATGGGTGATGATGGTGCGCGACATCGTACGGGTGATAGCGTTGTCGATTACCTCGGCCACACCGGCCTTACGCATCTTGCGAAAGTTTTCGCGCACCCGGTCGAATACCACGACCGATTCATTGACCGAGTAACCCAACACGGCCAAGACGGCTGCAAGCACAGTCAGGTTGAATTCCCACTGGAAGAACGCGAAAAAGCCGAGAATGATCACCACGTCATGCATGTTGGCGATCACTGCCGCCAGCGCGAAGCGCCATTCGAAGCGCATTGCCAGGTAAGCCATGATGCCGAAGCACACCAGCAGCATCGCCAGCGCGCCATTCTCATACAGCTCCTGTCCGACCTGCGGCCCGACGAATTCGACACGATGCAGTTCCACGCCGGAATTGTCCTGGCGCAGTACGCCAATGACTTGTTCCGACAGCTGCGCTGTAGAGAGGCCTTCCTTGATCGGCAGTCGGATCAGCACGTCGCGACTGGTGCCGAAGTTCTGCACCGTGGCGTCCTTCAGCCCGATCTGATCGATCGCGCTACGGATCTTGCCGATATCCGCCGTTTGCGGATAGCTGATCTCCATGACTGTGCCGCCGGTAAAGTCGACTCCCAGGGCGAGGCCCTTGGTGGCCAGGAACCAGACCGAAAGCAGAAAGGTGATCAGCGAAATGGACGTCGTCAGGCGTCCATAGCTCATGAACGGGATGTCTTTTTTGATGCGGAATAATTCCATACTTTTTCCTTAACCGATCGTCAGCTTGGTAATCTTGCGGCGGTAGCCGTAGACCAGGTTGACTATGGCGCGTGAAACGACGACCGCGGTAAACATTGAAGTCATGATGCCGAGTACGTGCACCACGGCAAACCCCTTGACCGGACCGGTGCCGAACATGAACAGTGCCAGGCCCGCGATCATGGTAGTGATGTTCGAGTCGAGAATGGTGCCGAAGGCGCGATCGTAACCGGCATGTATCGATGCCTGCGGCGAGCTGCCGTTGCGCAGTTCTTCGCGGATCCGTTCGTTGATCAGTACGTTGGCGTCAATCGCCATGCCCAGAGTCAGCGCGATTGCGGCCAAGCCGGGCAGGGTGAGCGTTGCTTGCAGCAGCGAAAGGATCGCGACCAGCAGCAGCAGGTTGGCGCCGAGCGCGAATACGGAGATCGTGCCGAACGCCATGTAGTAAATAATCATCATCACGGAGATCGCGGCGAAGCCCCACAGGGTGGAATGCACGCCGCGCTTGATGTTTTCCTCGCCCATGCTCGGGCCGACGGTGCGCTCTTCGATGATGTCCATCGGGGCTGCCAATGCACCGGCGCGCAACAGCAGCGAAACGTCGGTGGCTTCCTGCACGTTGGCCATGCCGCTGATCTGCACGCGGCCGCCACCAATTTCTTCCTGGATGACAGGTGCGGTAATGACTTCCGCCTGGCCCTTTTCGACCAGCAGGATCGCCATGCGCTTGCCAACGTTTTCGCGGGTGACCTGCTTGAAGATGCGAGCGCCGCGACCATCCAGCGTTACATGCACCACGGAACCGCCAGACTGCTGGTCGAGGCCGGGGCCGGCGTCGGTAATGTAATCACCGGTCAGCACTACGTTCTTCTTGATCAGCAGCGGACGGCCATCACGGTCGACGAAGTATTCGTCACCGAAAGGAACCTGGCCCTTGGCGGCAGCATCCAGCGTTGTCGGAATGCTCTTCTCATCATCCACCATGCGGATTTCCAGGGTCGCGGTACGGCCGAGGATTTCCTTGGCCTTGGCGGTGTCCTGAACGCCGGGCAATTGCACCACGATGCGATCCATGCCTTGCTGCTGGATGATGGGTTCGGCAACACCGAGTTCGTTGACGCGGTTGTGCAGCGTCTGCATGTTCTGCTTGAGCGCGAACTCCTGGATGCGTTTCTGCGCAGGGATGTCCAGCGAAGCGATCAGGAGTTTATCCTCGCCTTCGGTCGATTCCTTGAGCTGCAGATCCGGATAATTCTTGCGGATTTCGGCCTCTGCCTTGGCGAGGTCCGCATCATTACGGAACTTCACCTGAACCGACTGCCCTTCACGCACGACACCGAGATAAGGGATGCGGCTTTCGCGCATGGTGGTACGCAGGTCGCCCACATACCGCTCGGCAGCCTTGTCCACAGCGGCCTTCATGTCCACCTGGAGCAAGAAGTGCACGCCGCCGCGGAGGTCGAGGCCGAGATACATCGGCAACGCGCCGATGTTATGCAGCCATTCGGGCGAACGTGATACCAAGTTGAGGGCGACGACGTAATCCTTGCCCAGTTTTTCCGCCAGCAAGTCCTTGGCCTTGATCTGCATATCCGGATTTTCCAGGCGTACTTTGACGCCCTTGTCGTCGAGGAACAGGCCATTGAAAGCGATGTTTTCCGCTTTCAATGTGGATTCCACCTGTTCCAGCAATGCCGGTTCGACTTTAATGGTGCTCTTGGCCGGCGAAACCTGCACGGCCGGAGCTTCTCCGAAGAAGTTAGGCAGTGCATACAGCATGCCGAACAGCAGCGAGAAAAGAATAAGGATGTACTTCCAGAGCGGATAGCGGTTCATGGGGATCTGCCCGGTAATTTTTAGAGAGACTTGAGCGTGCCCTTGGGCAGCAGGGTCTGCACGGTGTGCTTCTGTACCTGGACGATAATTTCAGGTGCGATTTCAAGTCCGACAAAACTGTCGCCAACCTTGACGACCTTGCCTGCTACGCCGCCGGTAGTGACGACTTCATCGCCTTTTTGCAGCGCTTCGATCATCTTGCGGTGTTCCTTGGCCTGCTTCATCTGCGGGCGGATGAGCATAAACCAGAACAGCACGAAAATGACGATCAGAGGAAGAAAGCTGGTCCAGTCGGGGGAAGCCGCTGCGGTGGATGCGGCATAAGCGTTGCTGATAAACACGGATAAGTCCTTTTTATGACTGACTAAAAGCGGAAAATTCTAGCACAAAGCCTGGTAATTCATCAGGGCGCAAGTGCAGTGCGTCGAGCCAGCGCATGAATCAAAGACTTAAAGCCTGGCGACGATTTCTGAATTCGTCCGCGAAGCTGTTGAGGCGGCCTTGTTCGATCGCGTCGCGCAAACCTGCCATCAGTTCCTGATAGTAGTGCAGGTTATGGATGGTATTGAGACGGCTGCCGAGAATTTCGCCGACGCGGTGCAAATGGTGCAGATAGGCACGGGTGAAGTGGCGGCAGGTATAACAGGTACATTCAGGATCGAGCGGGCCGATGTCGGTCTTGTAACGGGCATTCTTCAGTTTGATGTCGCCGTTGCGGGTGAACAGCCAGCCATTGCGTGCGTTGCGGGTCGGCATGACGCAGTCGAACATGTCCACGCCGCGCTGGACCGCATCCACCAGGTCTTCGGGTGTCCCCACGCCCATCAGGTAGCGCGGCTTGTCGGCCGGCATGCGTTGCGGGGTGTGGTCGAGGATGCGCAGCATGTCTTCCTTGGGTTCGCCCACCGACAGGCCGCCGATGGCGTAACCGTCGAAACCGATGTCGGTCAGGCCCTTGAGCGAAACATCGCGCAGGTCTTCGTACATGCCGCCCTGAATGATGCCGAATAGCGCATTGGGATTGCCTTCATGCGCCTTCTTGCTGCGCTCCGCCCAGCGCAGCGACAGCTCCATCGAGTCGCGCGCTTGCGTCCAGGTTGCTGGATAGGGCGTGCATTCGTCAAAAATCATCACGATGTCGGAATTCAGCACGCGCTGGATGCGCATTGATTCTTCCGGCGTCAGGAAGCACAGGTCGCCATTGATGGGCGAGCGAAACTTGACGCCTTCTTCGGTAATCTTGCGCAATGCGCCCAGGCTCCAAACCTGGAATCCGCCGGAGTCGGTGAGGATGGGGCCGTCCCAGCCCATGAAGCCGTGCAGGCCGCCGTGCGCTTCGATGACATCCAGCCCCGGGCGCAGCCATAAATGGAAGGTATTGCCGAGAACGATGTGCGCCCCGATGTCGCGGATCTCGTCCGGTGACATTGTTTTTACCGTTCCGTACGTACCGACAGGCATGAACGCAGGGGTCTGAACGGCGCCATGGGCCAGAGTGAGCGAGCCGCGGCGGGCGGCGCCGTCGGTATGGGAAATTACGAAATCCATGTGGTCGCTAAAAATTTTGAAATGCGCGATACTAACACGCGAAGTAAGAAGTCTTCTTTTAACTTAAAAAGCAAGAAGAAAAATGACGACCAATACTGCCCCCACCTTTTATGTCGGCGATGGCAAGATCAGCTCTCCTACTGTCGCCGATCCTTCCTACAACTATTTCTATATCCCGAATCCATTAGGTTTAGAAGACGATGGGCAATTTTATCTCCTGAACCTCGTTTATACCGGATTGAAGCTTACGCGTTACAACTCAAACGGAAGTTTGGATACTACCTTTAATGGGGTTGGGTATAGCGAATTTGATTTCAGATCGTACGCCACTTACAAAAACAGTAACTATTTGCTTGATGAAGGGAAGATATTGTTTGTCGGCGTAAGCGGTAGCAATCTTGTTTTTGCGAGATATGAACTCGATGGGGATTTGGATTTAAGTTTTGGAAGTAACGGAAAGATCATAACTCCAAATCAAGGCGCATCTGTAATTTCTTTTTCATCTGTCCTTTTTCAGTCAGATGGCAAGATACTAGTTGCAAATGGAAATAATTTAACGCGTTATTCATCTGAAGGGGGGGTGGATACTTCTTTCGGTGAGGGTGGGTCTATTACCTATGATTCTTATCGGGAGTGGATGTTGGAAGCGGATGGAAAGCTGCTTTCGATAAGTGTTAAACAGGGTGTTTTAAGTGTCGATCGGTATGAAGAGAATGGCAGTTTGGACAGTTCCTTCAATGGTGAAAATCTCAATTTCAATAACATATTTATTGATGGAATCGGAATAGTCGGTGATTTTGTCGAGTTATCCGACGGGAAAACTCTCATTGCTGTATCCAATTACCTCATTCGATACAACGGTGATGGGAGTTTGGATACGACATTCGGTAATCAAGGAAAGCTTCAGTTTGCATTTGATTTTTGGGGCGGCCATGATGTCAGGGATCTGCAGGTCCAACCTGATGGAAAAATTCTGGTGGTGGGGTGGCAAGTATACGATCAAGAGACTCTTTACGATCTTCCTGTCGCGCGCTTGAATGCAGACGGTAGCCTGGATACCACCTTTGGTGGCGATGGAATTATTACGATTGATTTTTCTAATGCCGATTATATATTTTCCGAGCAAGGAATCAGCGCCGATCTGCTGCCAGACGGAAAAATTCTGATAACGGGAATTTCGAAGCAAGGTACAGGTCCCGGGGACCACGTCACTATCGCACGCCTCAATGCTGATGGCAGCATCGACGTAACCTTCGACGCAACAAAAGACACCTCCAGTTATTCAACATCCTATACCGAACAGCAGGATGATCCAATTGCCCTAACGACCGCAGCAGTGGGTTATCCATATGGCAACACCAATACAGTTTTTGTTCATGACTCTGATCTCGCATCTTTGAATAATGGCATAGGAAATTATGCAGGGGCCTCTATTACCTTCATACGGCATGGCGGAGCCAATGCAGAAGATGTTTTTTCTGCTTTCAAGGGCCTTTCGTTAACTTTGGGCTTGGCAACTTATGAAGCTGTCGTTGTCGGAGCAGTCGAAAATGGAAATGGTCGGCTGACTATTACATTTAACGAAAATGCTACGAGTGAACTCGTCAACAATGTGATCAATGCCATCACATATTCAAATACTTCGGACACACCAGATGCCTCTATCCAAATCGATTGGATATTCAGTGACGGTAATAGCGGTAATCAAGGAACGGGCGGAGCACTAACAACTTCTGGTGCTACGCAAATTTCTATCCAAGCAATCAACGATGCTCCTACCTTTGCTGTAGGTGGGGTAATAAAGACCGATTTCTTTAATTTCTTAGACGAAGGTAGCAGTATTGTTTTGCAGCCTGATGGAAAAATTCTTGTGGCTGGTACGAGCGGGAATCTCTCGGGCACTGGGGATGATTTTGCTCTGGTGCGTTACAACTCTGATGGGTCATTAGATAACACCTTTGATATCGATGGCAAGGTTACAACCACATTGGGGAATGCGTATGAAGGTGGCAAAGAAATAATTATGCAAGCTGACGGGAAAATCTTGGTCGGGGGGTTTACCGGGTTGTTTAATGCTGGTGAGAATGACTTTGCTGTTGTGCGATATAACAGTGATGGGAGCTTGGATACTACTTTTGGCAATGACGGAAAAGTTGTAACTGAATTCGGTGCATTAGGTGGCTCTGGGGCGGGGATTGCCGTGCAGGCGGATGGCAAGATTCTAATGACCGGGTATGCCGATGTTTTCTTTTCTGGGGAGGATTTCGGATTAGCACGATATAACATTGACGGGACGCTGGATGCTACGTTTGGCAATAATGGCAAAGTTACTACCGACTTCGGCACGAGTATGGATCGAGGATCCAGTATTCTCGAACTGGCGAATGGAAAAATTCTGGTGGGCGGCTATGCCACAAATGCAAGTGGAAACACAGATTTTGCGTTAGCTCAATATAACTCAGATGGCACCCTGGATAGCAGCTTCGATGGCGATGGAAAGGTCGTAACTGATTTTGGATCCTCATTCGACAAGAGCTACAGCGTCGTTCAGCAATCTGATGGCAAAATTCTGCTGGCAGGGTCAATAAATAATGATGATTTTGCGATCGCTCGATATAACTCCGATGGCAGTCTAGATACCTCTTTTGACCAGGACGGATTATTGACTACGGATTTCTTCAGTTGGTCGGATCTGAGTTACGACATTACGCTCCAGGCAGATGGAAAAATTTTGGTAACGGGTGCTGCAAGCACCGGTCTCGAACATGTCATTGCGTTGGTTCGTTATAACACTGACGGTAGCCTGGATAGCAGTTTCGGCGGTGATGGCAAAGTTGTGACTGACGTTGGGACATATTACGGTGCTGGCCGTAGTGTGACAGTACAAAGTGACGGCAAGATTCTTGTGGGTGGGGGTGATGGCTACGATTTTGTTGTTGCGCGGTATAACCCTGACGGTACCCTTGATAATGATTTTGGTGTGGCCAACACGCTTAACAATGTAGTTGGCTACATTGAGGGCAATCCTGCTGTGGTGATGGATAGCACTATCCAGATCTATGATACTGAACTCGCTGTTCAAGGACATTACGGCGGATCCTCCGTAGTGCTTGCTCGTCATGGGGGTGCGAATGCCCAGGATGTTTTCTCGGGTAGTGGCAATCTCATCTTTAGTGGCGGACATGCCATTCTTTCTGGGGTGAATATCGGGGATATAGTTGTTAATGGTGGCGGTACGCTTTCCATCAAGTTCAATGAAAACGCAACTCAAGTTCGCATTAATGAAGCCTTGAGTTCTATCGCCTATTCCAATAGTTCCGATACACCCCCTGCTTCAGTGCAGATTGATTGGAGTTTCAAAGACGGGAATGTAAGTACTCAAGGTGCTGGGGGTGAAAAAAGCGCACTAGGTTCAGTCATCGTCAACATTACTTCGTTAATTAGTGGTACTGACGGGGACGATGTGCTCCAAGGAAGTGTTGGGGCCGATAGTATGGATGGCGGTCGCGGTAGCGATACCTATATCGTCAACCACACTGGTGACAGTGTCGCGGAAGGCTATACGGCTGCCGAAGCTGGCGGCAACGATACGGTCCAATCCAGCGTCAGCTTCACATTGAGCTCCAACCTTGACAACCTAACGCTTACCGGCACCGGGAATATTGATGGTGTTGGTAACTCACTCGATAACCTGCTGCTCGGCAATAGCGGTAGCAATATGCTGAGTGGAGGTGATGGGGCCGATGTCCTGAATGGCGCGGCGGGCAACGACACGCTGCTGGGCGGGCTGGGCAACGACACCTACGTCATTGACAGCTTGGGCGACACGGTGACGGAGAACGCAGAGGAAGGCAGCGATCTGGTCCGGATCAACATAGCGACATCGGGCGGCAGCTATACGCTGAGCAATCACATTGAGAATGGCACCTTGACCAACTCGGTGGGGTACACCCTGACTGGCAACGCGCTCAACAACACCTTGACCGGCAATGCTGCCAACAACACCTTGGACGGTGGCACGGGCATCGACAGCCTGGCGGGTGGCGCGGGCGACGACAGCTACCTGGTCGACCTTACGGCGGCGGGCGCACTGCAGGACACGGTGAGCGAAGCGGCGGGTGCGGGCAGCGACACAGTCACCCTGCGCGGCAGCTCGATCAATGGTGCGGCGACGATCATCACGCTGGACGCCAATGTGGAAGCGCTGGACGCCAGCGGCACCGGCACGAGCCTGCTCAACCTGCTTGGCAACAGCGGCAACAACACCTTGATCGGCAATGCCGCGAACAACGTCCTGAATGGCGTGGCGGGCGCCGACACGCTGCTGGGTGGGCTGGGCAACGACACCTACGTCATTGACACCCTGGGCGACACGGTGACGGAGAACGCGGACGAAGGGACGGACCTGATCCGGATCAACATTGCGACGGCCGGGGGCAGCTACAGTCTGGGCAGCCACATCGAGAACGGCACCTTGACCAACGCGGTGGCGTACAACCTGACTGGCAACGCGCTCAACAACACCTTGACCGGCAATGCTGCCGATAACACCCTGGATGGCGGAACGGGCGCGGACAGCCTGAACGGTGGTAAAGGCAACGACACCTACGTGGTGGATAACGCCGGCGACACCGTCACGGAAAGCTACTCGGCCGCCGAGGACGGCGGCATGGACCTGGTCCAATCCGGTGTCAGCTTCACGCTGGGGGCCAACCTCGACAATCTTACGCTTACCGGCATCGGCAATATTGATGCTACCGGCAACGGTCTCAACAACACCTTGACCGGCAACGCTGCCAACAACACCCTGGACGGCGGCGCGGGCGTCGATACCCTGGTGGGCGGCGCGGGGGACGACAGCTATATCGTCGACCTGACGGCCGCGGGCGCGCTGCAGGACAGCGTCAGCGAAGGCCTGAATGCGGGCACGGACACGCTGACCCTGCGCGGCAGCTCCACCAATGGCATGGCGACGATCATTACGTTGGACGCCAACCTGGAAACATTGGACGCCAGCGCCACGGGCACGAGCCTCTTGAATCTGCTTGGCAACGGTCTCAACAACACCATCACCGGCAATGCCGTGAACAACGTGCTGAACGGTGGTGCGGGCATCGACACCTTGGCTGGCGGACTTGGCAACGATATCTACGTACTCGACAACGCCAGCGACAGCGTGACGGAGAACGCGGACGAAGGCGCCGACCTGGTCCGGGTCAATATAGCCGCGGCCGGAGGCAGCTATACGCTGGGCAGCCACATCGAGAACGGCACGCTGATCAACACGGTGGCGTACAACCTGACTGGCAACGCGCTCAACAACACCTTGACCGGCAATGCTGCCGATAACACCCTGGATGGCGGCGACGGTAACGACACGCTCAGTGGCGTAAGTGGAAATGACTCATTGGTTGGCGGCCTGGGCAACGACAGTCTCAGTGGTGGTGTAGGTAACGACGAGCTGGCTGGGGGAGGTGGTAACGACACCTATGTGTTCGATGCGACTCTGATCAGTAGCAATCACGATACGGTACAAGATTTTCTGACGGCTGATGATATCTTTCATTTAGATAATGATATCTTTACAGCCCTGAACCTCGGCACGTTATCCAGCGATGCATTTCATATCGGTACAGCAGCAACTGATGCTGATACCCGCATTCTCTATAACAGTACGACAGGAGCACTATCGTATGACTCTGACGGCACAGGCTCCCAGACTGCAGTTCAGTTCGCGACCATAACCACCGCAAATCTAGTTGGCACACTGACAGCAACCAATTTTGTGATAGTAGATTAGGAAAAGCTTAGGCACGCTAGTTCGGGATGTCTTTTGTTATACTGAGACTCTATGAACACTCCACCAGTGGGTCCTCGGCACCGAGCCAGGCCTTTGCTCGATCCTCGATTACGTGAACGCAGCATCTATCTGCTGCCCAACCTGTTCACCACCGGCGCGCTGTTCGCAGGTTTCTACGCCGTGGTGCAGGCGATGGGCGGGCGATACGAGCATGCGGCGGTGGCGATTTTTCTGGCGATGGTGCTGGATGGGCTGGATGGTCGCGTGGCGCGTCTCACGCATACGCAGAGCGCGTTCGGGGCGGAGTACGACAGCCTGTCCGACATGGTTTCGTTTGGTGTCGCCCCAGCACTGGTGCTTTACGTCTGGGCGTTGAAACCAATGGGCAAGCTGGGCTGGATTGCTGCATTTATCTATTGTGCCGGTGCCGCACTGCGCCTGGCGCGCTTCAACACCAAACTGGACGAGTCCGACAAGCGCTACTTCCAGGGCTTGCCCAGCCCCGCCGCCGCCGCGCTGCTTGCCGGCCTGGTGTGGGTGTCATATGAAAACGGCGTTGCCGGGTCGGATGTATTTTTCGGTTGGCTGAAGATGAAGTGGGTGGCCTGGGGTTTCACCGTATTCGCCGGCCTCACCATGGTGAGCGATCTGCGCTACTTCAGCGGCAAGGATTTCAATCTGCGCAAGAGCGTGCCTTTCGTGGTGATCATCATGATCATGCTGGCTTTCGTGCTGATTTCCTATAGCCCGCCGGAAGTGCTGTTCATGTTGTTCGTCGTGTATGGATTGTCGGGTTACGTAGGTTGGGCGATGCGTCGCATCCGCAAAAACGACGCATAGTTGCACCTGCCATTAAAAAAAGTTATATTCACTTACCATGTTTTTCAATCGCTACAGCATCTTAGCCCTCCCGCATTACGGCCTCCTACTGGCCGGCCTGCTGCTGCGCGTCGCGCGCTAAATACTTTATCCCCAATCAGGTTTTACAGGTGCGCACGGTACATTCCGTTACCATGCGATTGCAGATATATGAGGCAGCAGCCTCCGGAAAGCTTTCAGGAATTCATGGCTTCCGTTAAGAAGAATGGAGCAAGACCATGCAGGACAAATTAATCATATTCGACACCACCTTGCGCGATGGCGAGCAAAGCCCCGGCGCGGCGATGACCAAGGAAGAAAAAATCCGCATCGCGCGTCAGCTTGAAAAGCTCGGGGTGGACATCATCGAAGCAGGTTTCGCTGCGGCAAGCCCCGGCGATTTCGACGCGATCCACAGTATCGCCGGCATCATCAAGAACTCTACCGTGTGTTCGCTGGCGCGTGCCAGCGAAAACGACGTGCGTCGTGCAGGCGAAGCGATCAAGCCCGCCCAATCTGGCCGTATCCATACGTTTATCGCCACCAGCCCCATCCACATGGAAAACAAGCTGCGCATGACGCCTGACCAAGTGGTCGAGCGTGCGGTGCAGGCGGTAAAATGGGCGCTGGAGTATACCGACGATGTGGAGTTTTCCGCTGAGGACGCGGTGCGTTCCGAAATGGATTTCCTCGTGCGCGTATTCGACGCGGTCATCAAGGCCGGTGCCAAGACCATCAATGTGCCGGATACCGTCGGTTACTCGCTTCCCGCATTGTGGGGCGAGCGCATCAAGCAACTGATCGAGCGCGTACCGAATTCCGGCAAGGTGGTCTGGTCCACGCATTGCCACAACGATCTCGGCATGGCCGTTGCCAATTCGCTGGCCGCAGTGATGAACGGCGCGCGCCAGGTGGAATGCACCATCAACGGCCTGGGCGAGCGTGCAGGCAATGCGTCGCTGGAAGAAATCGTGATGGCGGTGAAGACGCGCAAGGATATCTTTACCTGTGACAGCCGCATCGACACTACGCAGATCGTGCCGACGTCCAAACTGGTTTCCAGCATCACTGGCTATCCGGTGCAGCCGAACAAGGCTATCGTCGGCGCAAATGCCTTCGCGCATGAGTCCGGCATCCACCAGGATGGCGTGCTCAAGCATCGCGAGACCTACGAGATCATGCGTGCCGAAGACGTGGGCTGGAACGCCAACAAGCTCACCTTGGGCAAGCTTTCTGGCCGCAATGCTTTCCGGACGCGCCTGAAAGAGCTCGGCATCGAGTTGGAGAGCGAGGATGCGCTCAATGCCGCATTCGCGCGTTTCAAGGAGCTGGCCGACAAGAAGTCCGAAATCTTCGACGAAGACTTGCAGGCACTGGTGAGCGACGAAGTTGTCAACGAAGCAGGCGAGAACTACAAGCTCGTTTACCTCAACGTCTGCTCACAGACTGGCGAAACCCCGCATGCGCGCATTACCGTGCTGGACAACACTGCCGAGCGCAGCGCTGAAGCGGACGGCGGCGGTCCTGTCGATGCCTCCTTCAAGGCCATCGAGCAGATCGCCCAGAGCGGTGCGGAGCTGTTGCTGTACTCGGTGAACAACATCACCACCGGCACCGATGCGCAAGGCGAAGTCACCGTTCGCCTGACCAAGGGCGGTCGCATCGTCAATGGTCAGGGTGCGGATACTGACATCGTCATCGCCTCTGCCAAGGCCTACCTGAATGGCCTCAACAAGCTCCACTCGAAAATGGAGCGCGCGCATCCGCAGGTTTAGGAAGGATTTTGTAAATCCAGGGGCCGCGCACCGAGCGGCCCTTTTTCTTTTGAAAGACGGTAATGGAAGCAGGGCGGAAATGGGGTGCTGCACCTGCTGACACTGTTATTTGCCGGTCTTCTCGTCAGGCTTTGTCTTCAGGTAGCGTTCATCGCTGAAGGTGCAGACAAATCCGGGGCGGTAGGCCACCAGCAATGTGATCAGCATGCCGGTCAGCATGGCTTCCGACCAGCCCATGAGGATGAAGTAGGGTAGGTAGTGCGCTCCAAGATAGCTGCCGGAATAAGCGCCCACACTACCCAGTACCGTAACTGCCGCAATGCCGCAGGCGGCCATTGCCAAGCCTGCGCCGAGAAAGGCATTGACGAAGATATACACGAACAGATGATTGGGCAGGCGCGTATCGGCGATCCGGAAAATCGTGTGACTCAGTAGAACCGGCAGCGCGGCCATCAGCAGAAAATTGATGCCCAGGCTTGCCCAACCTGCTGCGCCAGAGATCGTGACTGCCAGCAGAACAAGCACGAGAACCGCTAGCGCCAGCCATGGTCCGAACATCAATGTGAGTAGTGTGCCGCCTAACAGGTGGAAATCCAATCCGGGCTTGACCCCAGCCTTGACGCTCCAGGCCAGCATCAGGGCCACGGCTACGGCCATGCACACATTGAGATAATCCGGACGTTGCAGCCTGCGCCAGGGTGCCTGGAGCGCCGCCAACGCAATCACGACGAGGGCCAGGCCGTTGGCGACCCAGAGCAGTGCGGAAGGCAGCAGGAAGTCTGGAAAATTCATGATGAAACAGTAAAACCTCGCGGTCTTGCGCTAAACTTTACGCCTTTTTAGATGGTTGGAGAATACGATTGCGCCTAGCCTTGTTTGATCTGGACAATACCCTGTTGGCCGGGGACAGCGATTTCGAGTGGGCGGAATTCCTGATTTCGCAAGGCGTGCTGGACCGCCAGTTGCACCAGGCGCGAAATGCGAAGTTCTACGAGGACTACAAGAGCGGTACGCTGGATATCCACGCATTCCTGGAGTTCCAGCTCAAACCCTTGTCACAGCATCCGCGTAGCCAGCTCGACGCCTGGCACCAGAAATACATGGAAACCAAAATCCGCGGCATGATGACCGCCAAATCCCGCGCCCTGGTGGAAAAGCATCGCCAGGCCGGCGACCTGATGATGGTCATTACCGCCACCAACTCTTTTGTGACAGCACCGATCGCCCGCGAGTTCGGTATCGACAACCTGATCGGTACCATTCCCGAGGAAATTGACGGCGAATTCACCGGCCGTGTGACAGGCGTACCGAGTTTCAAGGAAGGTAAGGTCACCCGCCTGCACGCATGGCTGCATGAGCGCGGGCAAGGCTTGGCTGATTTTGAAGAGGCGTGGTTCTACAGCGATTCGCTGAACGATTTGCCGTTATTGAAGGTGGTGGATCACCCGGTCGCGGTAGACCCGGATCCGACCTTGCGCGCTTACGCCGAAGAAGCGAAGTGGCCGATTATCAGCCTGCGTAATTGAATTGACATACATCATTCCGGGCTTGCCCTGGAATGATGCAAGCACTTAACGCCCCAGCACCACTTCCAGCACGAACTTGCTGCCAATATAGGCCAGCAGCAAAATCCCGAACCCGCTCAAGGTCCAGCGGATGGCTGTTTTGCCGCGCCATCCGTACTGGCGACGGCCGATCAGTAGCGCGGCGAAGACCACCCACGAAATGATCGTGAAAACATTCTTGTGGTTGAGTTTGAGTGCCTGATGAAACAGTTGCTCGGAAAACACGATGCCGCTGATCAGCGTCAGCGTAAGCAGAATGAATCCCAGCGTGATGATGCGGAACAACAGTTTTTCCATCGGGATCAATGGCGGAAACTCAGGCAGGCGGATCAGCGTTGGCTTGCGGTGCAGGCTGCGTTCCGCGACGGTCATCAGCAGCGCATGCAGCGCGGCAAACGTGAACAGGCTGTAGGCCAGCAGCGCGATCACCAGGTGCCACATGAAGGCCGGCTGGTCGGCGTAAGGCACCATGTGTGTTTCCGGCAGCAGCTTTTGCAACATCACGAACACGGCAGCGGGCGGCAGCACGAAAGCCTGCAAGCTGTGCATCTCGCGTTTCAGGTCGGCAATCCAGTAGATCAGCACGGTCAGCCAGAAAATCGCCGATAGCGCATTGGTCAAGCCGAGGTTGAGCCCGCCGGTAAACAGCGATTTGGAGAGCAGGACGCCATGCAGCAAGAGGCCGATGGCAATCGCAACGTGATGCCACGGGGCATGGTCGGCGGGCGATTTTGCTTTTCCGTTGCGCCAGAAATCAAAAGCGACCGCCATATAAAACCCGGCGACCAGTAAATTAGGGAGTAAGTCCAGCATTCTTCGGTTAAAATTCCTGTCTTTGCGTCACTATATCACGAGCGTTAAGCAGCAGAAACGCCGTGCTTTCTGACATACCAGCCGGAATACCCATGCTTGAAAATCTGACCGGACGGCTCCAGCAAGTCGTCAAAACCCTGCGCGGACAAGCGCGACTGACCGAAGAGAACATCCAGGAAGCGATGCGCGAGGTGCGCATGGCCTTGCTTGAGGCCGACGTCGCGTTACCCGTGGTCAAGGACTTCATCGCCCACGTCAAGGAACGCGCCCAAGGCCGCGAAGTGCTGCAAAGCCTGACGCCGGGGCAGGCCGTGATCCAAGTCGTCCACGATGAGCTGACCAAGCTCATGGGCGAACACAATTCTGCGCTCAACCTCGCCAGCGTGCCGCCTGCGATCATCCTCATGTCCGGCCTGCAAGGCTCCGGTAAAACCACGACTTCCGCCAAGCTCGCCCGCCTGCTGAAGGAACAGAAAAAGAAAGTGCTGCTGGTCAGTGCCGACGTGTACCGTCCGGCCGCAATCGAGCAGCTGCGCACGCTGGCCCAGCAACTCGATATCGATTGCTTCGATTCCAACGCCAGCCAGAAGCCGGAAGACATCGCCCGCAACGCGCTGGATCATGCGCGCCGTCATTTTCATGACGTGATGATCTTCGACACCGCCGGTCGTCTCGCCATCGACGAAGCGATGATGGGCGAGATCAAGAATTTGCATGCCTTGCTGAACCCGATCGAAACCCTGTTCGTGGTGGATGCGATGCAAGGCCAGGACGCCGTCAACACTGCGCGTGCCTTCAACGAAACCCTGCCGCTCACCGGGGTGGTGCTCACCAAGCTGGACGGCGATGCACGCGGCGGTGCCGCACTCTCCGTGCGCCAGGTCACCGGTTGTCCGATCAAGTTTGTCGGCGTCAGCGAAAAGGTTGATGGTCTCGAACCCTTCTATCCCGAGCGCATGGCCTCGCGCATCCTTGGCATGGGCGACGTGCTCAGTCTGATCGAGCAAGCGCAGAAAAACGTCGATATCGACGAAGCGAAAAAACTGGCCGAAAAGGTCAAATCCGGCAAGAACTTCGACCTGGAAGACTTCAAGGCACAGATGCTGCAGATGCGCAAAATGGGCGGGGTCGGCGCATTGATGGACAAGATGCCCGCACAACTCGCCAACATGGCCTCGGGCGTTAATGCGCAAGTCGGCGACAAGGCCATGAGCCGCATTGAAGGCATCATCAACTCCATGACCCCGCAGGAGCGCCGCAAGCCGGATCTGCTCAAGGCCTCGCGCAAGCGACGTATCGCTGCCGGCGCCGGCGTTCAGGTGCAGGAAGTCAACCGCCTGCTGCACCAGTTTGAAGAGATGCAGAAGATGATGAAAATGTTCTCCAAGGGCGGCATGGGCAAGATGATGCGCGCCATGCAAGGACGTTTTCCGGGTCTGCGCTAGTTTTCGTTGACCGGAAAAAATCTTTACGGGATAATTGCGCCCCTTCTGGGATGGTAGCTCAGTGGTAGAGCAGCGGACTTTTAATCCGTTGGTCGTGGGTTCGACCCCCACCCGTCCCACCAAGTAAAGTCAAAGGGTTAGTGTTTAGGCACTGGCCCTTTTGTCTTTCTGATGTGGGGCAAGTGTGGGGAATGGGATCACAGCACCCACATTCCCGCCTTGGCCGTTCTCGATCCGCGACGCTGCCGCCTTCAAATGCTCGGTTGCATACTTCGCATAGCGATCCACCATCTGACGCGATTTCCAGCCACCTAGCTCTTTCAATTCATCGCACGACGTTCCCGCCTGACGATGCCACGAAGCCCAGGTGTGGCGCAAGTCATGAAACCTGAAATCATCCAGCCCGGCTTTATCCAGTGCAGCATGCCAAGCGGTATTGGTGAGTTCCCATCCAATCGGCTTGCCGCGATAGGTAAAGCAAAAGTTCGGATGCTTTCCGACCTGCTCCTTTAATACTGCAATCGCATCACTGTTCAACGGTACGCCTCGCGGCGTTCCATTTTTTGTGAGATTCAACCAAGCGGTACGCCTGTTCAAATCCACACGACTCCACTCCAGGCCGGTAATCTCTCGTGCTCGACAGCCCGTGGCTAATGCAAAACGCACTAGCGCCGCGAGATGAGGCGGGCAAGCCATAATCAGCCGTTCCGCTTCCTCTCGGGTCAACCATCGATCTCGTTCGACTTCTCCAGGCAGCAAACGAATCTTCGGAAAGCTGTCGATCCATTGCCACTCATCACGCGCCATGCGTAACAGGCTCCGAATCGTTGCCAGGTAGCGATTGATGGTCGCGGGTTTGTTGCCTTTCTTCATCTCCCCCTGGATCACTGACCAGATCACATCACCTGTGATTTGATCGAGCATCAAAGGCCCAAGACAAGGATCGAGCTTGCAACAAATCCGGCGCACATCCTCTATGCTTCGAAGGTTCGCCTTGACTGCCAAATACCGGACTACGGCTTCCTGCCATGACCGCTTAGGCTTCACCCCAAGATAAGTCGCGAGATAATCTTCGTGCTTAAGTTTGATCAGAAGCGCTTCCGCTTCCTCTCGGTTCTCGGTTTTAGTGCTTCTGCGTAGGCGTTGGCCGTTAGGGAGTACTGCATCAATCCACCAGAAGCGGGAATTCGGCCGCCGATAGATTCCAGTTTCACGGGCCATAAAGTCTCCTTTCTAGCCCGCCCTCGCTGCTTATACTCGTCCAACCAGGCATCCAGGTCAACCTTGTCATAGACCCGGCGCCGACCGAATTTGATGCAGGGGATATCCAGCTCCGCCAACAGCGTAAGTCCAATGCCCAGGTATTCGGCGGCATGCTCTTTGGAGAGGCAGCGCACAGAAGGAAGAGAGAGGCTGGACGCATCTTCATTCTCCGTCGGACTGCCGGCGGTATTCGTCTGCCGCATCATCAAGCGCCTCCTCTCCCAGCTTGTTCAGGATCGAGTTAAAGCGTTTGGCCTTGATGGCAATGCGCTCCTCAATATAAGTATCGAGATACGCGCCATCATTCATTGCCCGGTTATTGAGGTAGTGATAGAGCGCTGTTTGAAAGGCTTCCATGCCCTGGTAGAAATCGGTGATGCCTTCCCGTGCCATAAAGGAAGAAAGCACGCTGAAGCCATGATCGAACAAACGACGATCCGAAGGGACGCGCTGCGGCGAGAAAACGCGCGATAGTGGCCCACCAGACGTTTCAAAGTCCACTGAGGCGAGACTGGCCCATAAAGGATGCACGGACCAGCGAGAGCGGTTCTTATCCTCGCCTGGGAGGGTGAGCTTCAACCATTCCGTAGCGGCATAACTCCACAAGCCATTGAGATTCGAGAGCGCGGCACTTAACGGCTGGATTTCGAACTGGCTCAGAATATCCCTCTTGAATTCGAACTCCAGACGCCAAACATCGCCATCCTGTTCGGGAACCCATCCCGCTTCTTGCCAAAGCGGAACAAGGTACGCTTTATTACTGGCAGCAATCTCCAGGAGCTTGTTATAGAGGCGGCTCATCATCGACTCGCTGCCCATGCCGATACTCCAACCGGAAAACTCTCCGCTGACTGCATATTGATTGACGGTTTTAGCTCGTGTTACCCAAGCATGGCGGTCCCAGGATTCTATTGAGTAAGAAGAAGCGAAATCGACGAACAAATCGAGCCGCGAAACGTTGGGCATGTAATTGGTGTTACCCAGCAGCCCCAACACCGAGCGCAGATCGTCCACGATTTCGAGCACCGGCTTATGTGTGAGATATTCGCTGGCGATCTTCACATAGGCCATTGGCATGGCCTTGGACGAGGCTTTGGAGAGCTGGATACGGAAGCAGTTATCTTCGAGGATGTAAGGGAAGAATTTAGCGCCCTTATCCTTCACCTCAAACAAATGACCGCCCAGCTCTAACTGTGCGAATGCCTGATCCTTGATGTGATCAGCTTGGGCCAGCTTCTTTAACTCGATGATTCGTGTTTCCTGCGAACTGAATAGCTCACCAGGAAAGGACAGATAAAGGCTATCGATTCCCCAGCGTAAGGGCTTAAAGAACTCTGGAATGTATTTATTGGATACTGTGTTACTAGACGCCGTATCCAAACCACCGCCACCGCTACCAGGGCACGCTGCCGCGTGCTTCTGGTTAGCGGAAGCGGCGGTTGGTGCTGCTGTCGATTGGGTTACAGGCTTGCCATCTTCATGGCGATCTTGGGATTGCATGTGCAGTTCCTTTTTCCGCGGCGAGCATGCGATTGCTTCTCGCAACGGATAGGAACTTTATGCACCAAACCGATTTGCCTGAATGCACTGAAATTGAAGTGACAACCTTGACAATTAGGAGCGTTTGATTCTCTTCCGATATTCACTCAAGCGTTTGGTCAAGTAATTCACATCCTCGATTCGGTTTTGCCAACGGTCTAAACCGGCCTCATCACACAAGTCTAGAATTTCTTCATGTGTGAAGCCACCATCGAGCCAGCCCGCAATCTCAAGAATGGTGAAAGTGACATACAGCCCTGGATAGCTAATTCTCCCTGGGCCACCTCGCTTCGCTAAGCTGGTTCCAATGCGCATCAAGAAATTACGTTCACTCTTATCGACAGCTTCTTTATTACGGGCCGATTCAAAACGCGCTTTGAAGAACGGATGAGAGTCTAGAAGTCTGGGCTCAATATGCACAGCTTTGACAAAAGCATCTAAGTCACCAGATTTAGCTTTCGCGACAAGTGAAGTTAGTTTTTCACCATGAAGCATTACAGATAAGTATTGATAAAACCATCCGAAGAATAAATGCCAGAACCAGGCACCTCGCTTAAGTGCTTCAGTTTTGTCATCGGGGCTGAGCGCCTCGAAACGCTCTTTTGCAATCATTTCCTTCTCAGGAGTATTCGGAAATAGCCCCTCCATCCACGACCATGTTGACTCATCGAGCAGGTCTCGCAGCCATTCACTCGCAAAATGCTGCTGCTCTTCTATAGGCAATGCGGCTATTTCATCATTAAATTTTTTATAGCCCTCCTGCCCCATGAGGAAGAGTCCCAGGCAATTGGAGATGTGTTTTTCGTCATCAAATACTATGACGTAAGAATCTAAACGCCAGCGTTTGAAAATGTCCTCAAACTTATCTGGTAAACGTACCCATTTGTTATTTGACTGTAATTCGCGAAGCAACTCGATGTATTGAGGTGCTACCTGGACTATTATTTGCCTAGTTAATTCTTTATCTAATTTAAGCGAAGTCATCGAGAAATTTGAAGGCATTTAACTGGCTTATTTTGAAAAAGTAGAAAGTAAAAAAATGAGTAAAGAAATATTTCTTCATGGGGTTGTGTTATCAAACTATCGAGGGATTGGTACGACACCTCAATTTGTAGGTCCATTTAGCCAATTCAATTTTTTTATAGGGCCGAACAATGCTGGTAAGTCATCAGTTTTAAACTTTATTGCCAAGCATTTAAGCAGCCTTGTCGCTACTAAACAAGCGAGCCACAGAGCAGGCCAAGTAGAGCAGCTAAAAGCTCTGGATGTTTTTTTAGGTGCGACAACTCATGAAGTTAAGTTGGGGATAGGAGTTCCTAAATCGCTCGTGTTGAATAAGATATTAGATGGGAAGCCTGATATACAGAGAAATCGTCAGCTAAAAGAGCTTTTGGAGGTTTGCATCGATAAATATAGCGTCAATGGAATTCTTTGGTTACATAGAAAGACGCCAGATCAGAGTCTTACTCTTTATAACGGCGAAATTAACATTAATGAGTTAGCGGACATTGTTCATAGGAATCTTTGGCAAGCACTTTGGAGCCAGCTGACTAACCAGGGTAATGGGGATTTAAAGGCACATTGGATTCCTGAAACATTTAAGACCATTTTGGCTAATGCGGAGATTCAGCTTCCTCAAATAAGCCTTATCCCTGCGATTCGGGAGATTTCTCCTAGGGGAGAATCTTTTGATGATTGGACTGGTAAAGGTTTGATTGAAGAGTTGGCGAGACTCCAAAATCCTGGAGTGCTTGAGAGAAATAGGCTTGAGAAATTCCAAAAAATTAATGCTTTTCTTCAATCGGTAACTGAACGTCCAGAAGCAACAATTGAAATTCCTTTTGATCGTGAACATGTTCTCGTTCATATGAACAATAAAGTCCTTCCTCTTGAGTCTTTAGGAACAGGAATTCATGAAGTGGTTATGCTCGCTGCATTTTGTACCCTTATGGAGAGTCAAATTGTATGCATTGAAGAACCAGAAATACACTTACATCCTATTTTGCAGCGCAGATTGATGCAGTACTTACAGGAACAAACATCGAATCAGTATTTTATTGCAACCCATTCCCCCAGCCTTATAGATACCCCTAACGCGGCGATTTTTCGCGTTCTCGATGAGAATGGAAGCACATGTATTCAGACGGCCCTTAGTTCTGCGACTCGCTTCGATGTGTGTCGCGACCTAGGCTATAAAGCTTCTGACCTTTTGCAAGCAAACGCCATTATTTGGGTAGAGGGACCCTCTGATCGTATATACCTAAAACATTGGCTTAATGCCATGGATCCCAGCCTAAAAGAAGGAATCGATTACTCCATCATGTTTTATGGAGGTCGATTACTAAGTCATCTAAGTGCGAATGACGAGTTAGACTCTGACGCAGAAATTAAGGCTTTAATTGCATTGCGCCAGCTTAATCGCAACCTGGTTATCGTAATAGACAGCGATCGCGCAAAAGCTGAAGACAGCATTAATGCGACAAAAAAACGCATTCAGGAAGAATTTAATGAGAAGGGGCTAGTCTGGATAACTGCTGGGAGGGAAATAGAAAACTATATCCCCAATGAGCAAATGACGCAGACATTGAAAATGGTTTACAGTAAGTTTGACAAGCGAGTAAAAACTGGTCGATATGATCACGTTTTACCATTTAGAAGAAACGATGGGAAGATAGTAAAAGATGTTGATAAGGTTGCTGTAGCTAAAGCAGTTTGTAACGCCCCTCCATCACTTGATGAGCTTGATCTGAGGGAAAGATTGATAGATCTTGTTGAGTACGTTAAGTCTGCAAATATGAAATGAGTTGTGGGAGTGCCTTTTCCAGAATCAGAGCAACAAGGTAAGGATGTCAGCGTGAAAGTGGCTCAATTCATTTTTGATTCACGTGCTAATCAAGCCTCTACTGAATGCCCACCCTCTACTAACGTAGAGAGTTTAAATTCAATGTGAGAAATATTACGGGAGTTAGCGACTGTAAGCGGTTGAGGGCGAGCTAAAGTAATATAAAATCAGTAGGTTATAGCAACTTTTAACCCGTCTCATTTCTTCGTTAGTCAACTGGTTCGGAGCAATGTGTGGGGATAAGTAATAAAACTTATTAATACTTTGCTACATCCCCAATCCCTGCTGTCTTTTTGCTTCCCATTGCTGCTCAAATTTACGTTGGGCTCTCATGTATTCATTGCCGCACTCAACTAATGCGGCATTGCTTGCAGGGTTATCGCACTCCACCTGTTTCTTGTAGAACCGTTCCCATGCAGCTTCCTTCGCTTTTCGTTCCTGCATTTCCATCTCCGCAGCCTGCAGTTGCTGACGATTCCGCTCGGCCCGTTCCTGTGCCTCATATTGTAGTTTCAGTTGCTCGATACGGCGGTTTTCCGCTGCCTGTCGTTCAGCATTAAGTCTGATTTGCTCGCTTTGAATCCGAATTCGTTCGACATGTGCATTCATTGTGTTGATGTTTTGCTTCTGCATCTCGTTGGCCGCGCCCATAACCAAGCTGCCGACAATAACTGCATAGATCAGCCAAGCAACTGTAATGCCCAGCATTAACCCTAGGCCGACCTTAAAGTACTTCCAAGTAGTACTCTCGGGCGGCTTCTCGAAATACTGCCGCTCCTGTCGGTGATTATCCCAATCCATATGAGCCCCTTATCTATTCTTATAGTTACTGGCTAGATAATAATGCTGACGTGAGGGAGGTGTGAAGTTTTTGACGATTACTAACGACCATGAGCGATTGAGGGCGGGAAAATTTAATATTAAATCAATTGGTTATATCAACTTTTAATCCGTTGGTCGTGGGTTCGACCCCCACCCGTCCCACCAAGTTAAGTCAAAGGGTTAGTGTTCAGGCACTAGCCCTTTTGTCTTTCTGAATCGACAATATTCTGAACTTACTTGGCTATAAGCATTCTCAAAAT
>DATHWE010000190.1:0-2610 GCA_035460905.1 Methylophilaceae bacterium
ACTTCAGCGCGATAAACTGATGGCAACGCTAGATCGGATCAATGATCGCATGGGCCGCGCCACGATCCGCTCGGCGGGCGAGGGCATCGAAAAGCCATGGAAAATGAGGGCGGGAAACAAAAGCCCCGGCTATACGACGCGTTGGAACGAGTTATTGCTTGTGCATGCCTGATGCCGACCCGGTATCAGTTCAGCAAAACCCGTTCTCCGCTGTCTGCATTGTAATATTGCAGTCGCGCGAAACTCGGGGCGAAAGCCAGATGCCCGTCATACAAGGTATGGTCATCCACATCCACGGTCGCGTAGCCGGTGTGATACAGCACCACCTGCGCCTCCTCCACACCGCGATGGAAGGAGTAGACATCGCACAGCTCGGCCTCTTCCTCGTCCGACAGCAACCATCCAGCCTTGCCCGTCAACTCCTTCAACCAGGAAGGAAGGTCGACTTCTGCGTGGCAGACGATCGAATAATCAAATGTTGAAACTGCGGATGGTTCGAGCATGGTTGGTCACCTCATACTGACATAAACTGTTATCGGCTAAATGGCGCCGAATTTGAATATTTCAAGCTCCTGTCTGTTTCCGTGAGCTCCTGGCTCCGCCTTGCCAAGCCCCGGCAAGGATGGGATGATGCCCCATCCTGAAATACGCATAGAGCATGCCAACATGCCTGAGATTATCGAGTTACTGCAACGCCAGCCTGTTCTCTTTATAACGGCCACAACCCTTTTCGGTTTACTGGTGGGCAGTTTTTTGAATGTAGTCATACATCGCCTGCCCAAGATGATGGAGCAGGAATGGCACCGCAATTGTGCCGAACTGCGCAATGAAGAAGTCGCCGACAGCGCACCTTACAACCTCGTTGTTCCCCGCTCCGCCTGCCCGGGCTGCGGCCATCAGATTCGCGCCTGGGAAAATATTCCGGTGCTAAGTTTTCTGGCGCTGCGCGGCAAGTGCTCCGGCTGCAAAACGCGCATCAGTCCGCGCTACCCGTTGGTGGAAACCGCTACCGGCCTGCTGGCGGGATTGATCGCCTGGCGCTTCGGATTCGGGATTACAGCATTGACGGCGATGCTGTTCACGTTCTGCCTGATCGCACTGACCTTCATTGATGCCGACACCCACCTGCTGCCGGACGACATCACATTGCCGCTGATGTGGATAGGCTTGCTGCTGAACATCGGCGGCACCTTCACCGACCTCCAGTCGGCGGTCATCGGCGCGATGGCAGGCTATCTTACGTTATGGTCGATCTATTGGCTGTTCAAGCTGGTCACCGGCAAGGAAGGCATGGGCTACGGCGACTTCAAGCTGCTGGCGGCCATAGGCGCATGGTTTGGCTGGCAATTATTGCCGGCCGTCATTCTGCTTTCCTCACTGGTCGGCTCCATTATTGGCATTGGCCTCATCGTATTGGCACGCCATGGCCGCAACGTGCCTATCCCTTTCGGTCCGTATCTGGCACTGGGCGGCATCGCCGCGCTGTTCTGGGGGCCGCAGATGGCCAACCTCTACCTGCCCGGATGATGATTATCGGATTGACCGGCGGCATCGGCAGCGGCAAGAGCGAGGCTGCCCGACTGTTTGCCGATCTGGGCGTTCCTGTCGCGGATACCGATGCCATCGCACATGCACTCACCGCCACCGGCCAGCCTGCGCTGCGAGAAATTTCGAGCGCGTTCGGGAGTGAGGTCCTGCAGACCGACGGCTCGCTGAACCGTGCTTGCTTACGTCAACGAATTTTTTCCGACCCTGCCGCGCGACAGACTCTGGAAAGCATATTGCATCCAAAGATTCGGGACGAAGTCGCAAGCTTCCTCGACCGCAATGCTTCCGCGCCGTACCGGATCGTCATGGTGCCCTTGCTGTTCGAGACCGGCGCTTACGCCAATCTGATCGACCGCAGTCTGCTCATCGATTGCGAGGAATCGTTGCAAATCATGCGCGCAATGGCGCGCAGCCATCTGTCCGAAGCGGAAGTGCGCGCCATCATGGCTGCGCAATGCTCGCGGGAGCAACGGCTGGCTCTGACGAGCGATGTCATCCTCAACAACGGAACGCTCGCCGATTTGAAAAATCAGGTGCGGGAAAAACACGAAAAATACATTAGACTTGCATAGTTAGGTAATCAATTTCATAATCCACGCAAATTGTTACCCCCAAATGCTACGAACAAATTTCTAAAACTCAGTGGCCAGCTACGACTACCCATTTAATGAACGTGTCCGCACGCTACTGCGACTTGAGGATTTGTTCGCCAAGATATTCCATTATCTCGAGGGCGATCACGAGCTCAACCATCATTGCGCATTGATCGGCATCTTCCAGGTTCTCGACGTTATTGATCGCGCCGAACTTAAAACCGACCTGCTGCAGGAGCTCGATCGCCAGAAGGTCGTCATGGAAAACCTGCGCGGCAATCCGGTCATCGCCGAAAACATTCTGAACGAAGTCATTACCGAAATCGAACAGACGACACGCGCCTTGCGCACCACGCCCGGCAAACTCGGCCAGGTATTGCGCGACAATGAGTGGCTGATGGGCATCAAGCAGCGCACCGTGATTCCCGGCGGCGTGTGCGAATTCGACGTGCCTTCCTACCATTATTGG
>DATHWE010000191.1:0-9796 GCA_035460905.1 Methylophilaceae bacterium
GCCCAGCGCACGTCCGATTTGACCCGCTCGGGCCGACTGTGATTTAATACGCGCCTCCCTTCACAGGGGCGGTTAGCTCAGCGGTAGAGCACTGCCTTCACACGGCAGGGGTCACTGGTTCGATCCCAGTACCGCCCACCAATTGTTTATTAAGTAAATCAATTGGTTAATCCAAAAATGGCATTAACCCTCACCAAAGTAACACGCCTGTACAACCTCTGTAGTTGGACACAAATTGGACAGGATTTGGACAACCTCCTTCCTAGACACATTATTACATGCAGCCCATGCTAATGGGTCGCCATAAGCCTAAGTCGTTGCTATGATTCGCTCATGGCAAACTCAACCTCAACCGTATACATCCTCGGGGCTGGTTTCAGTAAAAGCTTCCACCCCACAGTAATACCCCTGATGAGGGACTTCTTACATACCGCATCGAAAATGGGTAAGTACGAAATCGACGGCAGACACAGGGACCTGTCTAGGCTCATCTACCGCTACTTCGGGGATACCCGGTACCACGACATTGAGAAAGTAATGAGCTTTCTCTCACCCTCAACACCAGATGACCCTAGCCTCCCCCTACAAAACCGCCAAGTTCTATATGACCAGTTTCTAAGCCTGATCAATGAAACCTTGTCATGGATTCATCTACAGTCACCCAGCAAGCTCGTCGAGGACCGCTACGCCAAATTCGCAGAACACCTCGTGAGCAGTCAAAGTTCTGTTGTCTCTTTCAACTATGACCTTCTACTTGATCAGTTGCTCTATAAGACGGGAAAGTGGATTGGATATGTGGATACGGTGCAGACATTCCCTCTGCTTATCACGCTCTTCCATACGAGTGGCGTTGGCGTTCAAGATCATCAGCAAGTCATACCTCTGTGTTGCTCATTCCAGCACCCATGTAATGTTAAGAGTACACAGTATATAAGCTCAGGCTCAACAGCGAATGTAGCTCACAAGGTACACCTTATGAGCCAAGCTTGACCTGACCGGAGAGAATGGCTCATTAACTGTTAATTTACTCCGAGCCACCCATGATTATTTGGGCCATATCTTTTGAACTGAGGCTGGAAAAATTCTCTGAGGTTTACCAGCGCCGCTTCTATTAAAGTCGGCTCTACATTCCTCCTCGATACGGTGTTAGAATTTTACTGTACGATAGTACAGTAAATAATTCCTATGCCATGCTTGACGACTTGAAAAAACCTGCCAAGCCTTTGATATTCAAAGGGCGCGGCGCCTCCAGCAACGCCGTCAGCCGGTTCGACCAGTTGAAGCGGGACGATTTCGACGACGGCTGGGGCACGCTGGACGAGGAAGCCCCGCAGTTGCGCACCGAGGTCGCCATCGACGCGACACGCACGGTCATCAATTACAACGACTCGCCCGACATCCCTTTCGACCGCACCATCAACCCGTACCGCGGCTGCGAGCATGGCTGCATCTATTGTTATGCCCGCCCTTCCCATGCGTATCTCGGGCTGTCGCCGGGACTGGATTTCGAGAGCCGGCTGCTGGCCAAGAAAGATGCGCCGGAACTATTACGCAGAGAGTTGGCCAAGCCCGGCTACCGCTGCGCGCCGATCGCGCTGGGCATGAATACCGACGCCTATCAACCGATTGAGCGCGAATACCGCATCACACGCGGCATCCTGGAAGTGCTGGCGGAAGCGCGGCACCCGGTCACCATGGTGACCAAGTCCGCGCTGGTAGAGCGCGACATTGACCTGCTGGCACCTATGGCAGCGCTAGGGTTGACGTCTGTGTACGTCACCATTACCACGCTGGACCGCAGCATCGCGCGCCGGCTGGAACCGCGCGCGGCGGCACCGGAACGCCGGTTGGAAACGCTGCGACGGCTATCCGCAGCCGGCATTCCGACCGGGGTAATGGTGGCCCCGGTGGTTCCAGCACTGACCGACCATGACATGGAGCGCATTCTGGAAAAGGCTGCCGAGGCCGGCATACGCGGCGCCGGCTACGTGCTGCTGCGGCTGCCGCATGAACTGACGCAGTTGTTCGAGGACTGGCTGCGGCTACACTACCCGCTCAAGGCCGAGCACGTGCTGAGCCTGATCCGCCAGAGCCGTGGCGGCAAGACCTACGACGCAACATTTCATACCCGCATGAAAGGCGAAGGTCTGTTCGCGGAGATGATCGCCAAGCGCTTTCGTCTCGCGTGCGAACGGCTTGAGTTGAACCGCGAACGGAAGCCGCTCGACTGCTCTCTTTTTCGGCCTCCGGCCTTGCCTTCGTCGTCGCCGCAGATGCCGTTGTTCTAAAACCCGACTGTCATCCTGTTGTCATGAAGCGTTGCCAAAGTGGAGGCATCCGCCACTCCACATCGACGTATGGATACGATTTATTTGCGCACCGACCTGGGCGATCGCGAAATCGCAGAGCGCCGTCATCAACTCGCGCGATGGCAGCGAGCCACGCTTATCGTCATCGGGCAAGGCAAATCACTCGCCGAACTGGAGCATGCGATGCGGCAGATGCCGGAGTTGCTGGAGCAGATCCTGGGCATCCTGATCACGCTGGGACTGGTGATTGCGCAGCCACCCGGTCAGCAAACCAAAACTCAGGAATTGCCGGTGCAGGACCCGCCCAGGGAAACCCGCCGTTATCTCGGCTACCTGATCGGCATCGTCGAAAACGCCAATGCCGCGGCCGCGCTGGGGTTGACCATTGCATTGAAGAAGGCCGGCACGATGGAAGCCATGCAAAACCTGTATCCGACGTTTCTCGACAAGCTGAGCAGCATTTGCGGCGAGGCGAAAGCGCAGCGCCTGCTCGCCCGGCTGACACCCGAACGGGCGGCGATGGAGATGGTTCAGTAACTTTCGTTGAAACGCTTGATCAGCCGGCGGTCGCGCTTGGTGGGGCGGCCCATGCCGCGGTCGCGCATCGCGTAATCCGCTTCGTGCGTCAAGGCTGCCTGCTCGCGGCGCTGGCGGCTTTGTTCGGTTTCCTCGTACAGCAATGCCGCCTCCGGCGCACCGCGGCGTTGGGCGGAAAGACCGCGCACGACGACCTCCCACTCCCCGTCCGGGCGCGTGATGCGCAGAACGGCACCGACTCTGACTTCCTTGGCGGGTTTTGGGCGTTCGCCGTCGTAGCGCACCTTGCCACCATCGATGGCATCCGCGGCCAAGCCGCGCGTCTTGAAGAAACGCGCCGCCCACAGCCATTTGTCGATGCGGACCTTGCCTGCTGACTCGTCCGTATCCTTATTTGCCATGTTCATGCTCGCGCGGATGGCCGCTCTCATCGCAGGCCTTGCGGTATTCTTCAAGCGTGTGCTGCGCGCGTCCCATCACGGAGTCTTCCGGATAGCTGCCTGTTTCATCAAGCGCGCCGGCTTCAAGCCCGGTCAGCAACGCGATGCCATCCAATACATGGTCTATCACGTGAATGCGGAAATCGCCGCGCTCCACGGCGTCGAGCACTTCCCGGTCGAGCACTAGGTGCGAGCGGTTGCGCGCAGGAATGATAACGCCCTGCGTGCCGTCCAGTCCCAGCTTGCGGCAGGTACGGAACCAGCCCTCGATTTTTTCATTGATGCCGCCGACCGGCATGACTTCACCATGCTGATTGAGCGCACCGGTGACGCCTATGCCTTGAGGCAAGGCGATACCTGAAATTGCCGACAGCAGCGCGAACAATTCCGCGCACGATGCCGAGTCGCCCTCGACTCCATGGTATTCCTGCTCAAACACCAGCGATGCAGACAGGCATAACGGCGCCTGGCGCGCAAACGCAGCCGATAGCCAGCCTTGCAGGATCAGGACGCCCTTGTCGTGCGAGGGGCAGGTCATCTCTACCTCGCGGTCGATATTGAGCACACCTTCATCGCCAGCGTAAGCACGGGCTGTAATCCGCACGGGCAGCCCGAACCGGTAATCGCCCAGATCGACCTGCGCCAGACCGTTAATCTGGCCTGCCACCGCGCCATGCACCCGTATCATCAGCTCCCCGGCAGCTATCGTTTCAAGAAGCTGCTGCTCGGGGTAATCATGGCGTTCGCGGCGTGCCGCAAACGCATCGGCCACATCCTGTTCGGAAACCGCAAGCACATCGCCTCGGTGGCGGCAAAAAGCGGTCGCTTCGATCAGCCAGGCTTCCAGTTCACCCAGTTCCGTGCCGATATGTCGCTGGTCGTCGATCGCACGCTGCATCTCAAGCAGCAGGCGCGCGACAGCCGCACTTGAAAAATGCGGCAAGTCGAGATCGCGGCAACGCTGGGAAATAAAGGCGCCAATCGCACGGCGCGTGTCGGCATTCGCAGGAAAATATTCGGCGAAATCGACCTTGACGCGGAAATGACGCATCAGTTCGGGGTCAGCTTCCTGCAAGCCGTAATAATCTTCGCGCGAACCGATCAGCACCAGCTTCGTCCGGATTTCCATCGCCTCTGGCTCAAGCGTCACGGCGGATAATTGGCCTGAGGCGGCGGCCGGTTCCTCAATTTGCAAACAGCCATTGCGCAGATAGCGTTGCAGCTTCTCCCACACCGTGGCATCGCGCAGGACGTCGCGCAGGTGCAGCATCAGATAGCCGCCATGTGCGCGATGGATGTTACCGGCACGGATGCGGGTGAAATCGGTCGCCAAAATACCGTTCTCGGCCTGAAAATCGATACCGCCGAATAGCGATCTGAAAACAGGATCATCGTCGCGCAAGGCCGGCGCACCGGCACTTGCAGCGCTATCGACCAGCACGTTGACTCGGTAACGGGATAACCGCGCCTCCAATTGTTCGCGCGCTTCTTCGTGAGCTTCCGTATACAAGACTAACGATCTCAGCACATCGTCAGCCAGCCCGATCAGATACCGGGCAAATTTTTCCGCATCCTGCACCTTATCAGCCATGGCATTGCGCAGGCTTTCGATCTCGCGGTTGAGTACTGGCAGTATGGCTTGATGGCGCAACTCGGTTATCACGCGTTCCAGCTCCTGCTCGACTGGACGCACCGCATCGAGATATTTGCCGATTTCGGTGCGCAACTCCTGTTCCGCGGTTTCCAGCGCGACCCGCTGCTCGGATGGCAGCGCGAGCACGGCATCCTCCTGCATCGACTGACCGTTTTCATCCATGAGCGTGAACACCAGTCGCCCTTCTTCACGCCGCAAGGCAAAGCGGCGAGCTGCAGCAAAAGCCACCAGATCGACATATGCTCGTTCGACAGGTTGGCGACTGGCCTTTTTCAAACGCTCGCTATCCAGACGCACGCTCTCTTCATCCAGCTTGCGCGGAATTTCACGTGCGACACTGTCTGAAAAATTTTCCAGTGCCGAACGCAAGACGGCCGCCTGGCCAGTGTGCAAATGCAGTGCGAGCGGACATTCCGGGCGTTCGAAGTTGTAGAGGTAAACGAGATCGGGCGCCGACGGTCGTGTAACGGCCACTTCTTGCATCAGGCGGAACATCAGCGAGGAACGTCCGCTCCCGGCCTCACCCAACACAAACAGATGATAATCCGGCCGATCCACTCCCAGCCCGAAACGGGCCGCTTTTTCGGCTCGCTGTTGACCGATCCAGCCATAGTGCTGGCCGGCTATTTGCGAAGTGTCGTCGAAGCCGAATTCGGCGAGGTCGAACGTCACCGTCAGTTCCGACGGGGTAAGCATCTGCATCGTCAATCGCTCTCCGACCAGCGTTGCTTCGCATCGTCGTCGCTGGCGCGTGCTTCGACCCAACGCTCGCCAGCATCGGTTTGCTCTTTCTTCCAGAAAGGAGCTTCGGTTTTGAGGTAGTCCATGATGTACTCGCAGGCGGCAAAAGCTTCCCCACGATGGGCGCCGGTGACCACGACCAGCACGATCTGATCAAGCGGCTTGAGCGCACCGATGCGGTGAATCACCAGGGCGTCAAATATATCCCACCGCCCCTTGGCCCGCTCGACGATGCCTTCCAGGGCCTTTTCAGTCATCCCCGGATAATGTTCCAAGGTCATTCCGGAGACTTCGGAGCCTTCGTTCAAGTCGCGCACCTGCCCGATGAATGCGGCCACCGCCCCGACATCGGGACGCGCCATACGCATGCGTGCCATTTCGGCGCCTGCATCGAAATCATCAAACTGTACCTTGATCACATCAGCCCCCGGTCACAGGCGGGAAGAAAGCAACTTCAACACCATCGTGTATTGCTGCGGTGTTATCGACCAGTTCCTGATTGATTGCTGCACGCAACGGACGGCAGCCGGTGAACTCTTCCTGCCAGGCACCGCCCCGTTGTGCCAGCCAGGCCATCAATTGCTGGATGTCGGCCACATCATTCGGCACGGCAATTTCTTCCTCGGCGATACCTAACGCCTCGCGCAGGCGGGCAAAATACAGCAGCTTGATCATCAGAGTCCGAGATCCTCGTCCGTGACCGGGCCGCGCTTGCCGCTGATGGCTTCCATCATCAACTGCATCGCCTTTTGTTTGGTGGCTTCGTCATCCATCACCTTCGAGCTGAAGGTAATGCCGAACTTGGCTGCGTATTGCTGTATCAACATGATAGTGATGCTGTCGTCTTCCATCGTTTCAGTCCCTCCAAAAACCGTTAATCCGCTTCGGACTCGTCCGGCAGCAACTCTGGGGGTGCCGTCTCGCCCTCCAGTTCCACTTTTTCAATCGCGGCGAAGCGCCGGCTGATCTTCTGGCTCGTCGTGTGCACGTCCAGCGCATCCTCATGTGCCTGACGGATATGGTCGGCCAGCTTTTTCATGCGCTGGTCGAAGCGACCGAACTCCTTGCCCAGTTTGCCCAGCTCGTCCTTGATGATATGCACCTGCTTACGGGTTTCCACATCCTTGAGGACTGCCCGCGCGGTATTCAATACAGCCATCAGCGTCGTCGGCGATACGACCCACACGCGCCGGCTCATCGCATAATCGACCACATCGGGGTGATAGGCATGGATTTCGGCGAACACCGCTTCGGCTGGGACAAACATCACCGCGCCATCGGACGTGACGTTGGGAATGATGTATTTGGCAGCAATGTCGTCGACATGTTTCCGCACGTCCGACTTGAATAATCTTTGGGCCTGCAGGCGTTCCGGTTCGCTGATGCCGATCTCGTACATGCGATGGTAGTTTTCCAGCGGAAACTTGGAATCCACCGCCACCGTGCCGGTCGGTTCAGGCAGGAACAGCGCGCAATCGACGCGCGTGCCGTTCGGCAGGCAATGCTGCATTTCATACGAGCTCGCCGGCAGGATGTTGCGCACCAGCGCTTCCAGTTGCACTTCGCCAAAGGCGCCGCGCGAACGCTTGTCGCCCAGCAGCTCCTGCAGGCTGACGACGTTGCTGGTCAGGCCGTCGATCTTCTTTTGCGCTTCGTCTATGGTTGCCAGGCGCGCCATCACGCTGACGAAGGTTTCATTGGTTTTCTTGAAGCCCTCGTCCAGGCGCTCGCTGACCTTGCCACCAATCTGCTCCAGACGGCCATCCACGGTCTTGGTCAAGGCCTCGATACTGGAAGTAAGCTGCATCGTGGCATTGCGCATCGTCGACTGGATCAGCTCCTGCTCGGCCTTGCCCTGCTCGGCCAAGGTCTGATGCAGCTTTTCCAGCACGGTCTCGCGGGTTTGTGCAAGATTCTGCGACTGGGATAACTGCAGCGCCTGCATTGCATCGCGGGTTTGCTGCAACTCCTGCGCCACGCCGCTGCGAAGCTTCTCGCTGGACTCCGCAGCCGAAGCTCCGAGGCGGTCGCCCAAGCGATTGAGGCCTTCGTGCAGATCGAGCAGCATGGAACGATGCTTTTCTTCCAGCTGGATGCGCAACTCCGGCAGCACATCCTTTTGCCGTCTCGATTGGATGGCTACCCAGACCAAAGTGGCAAGGCAAAGGCACAGCAATATCAGAATCAGATAATCGAACATAAAGTTTTTCTTCCCCCTGTCGATTATAACGTATGCTCCTCGCAAGCATTGGCGCTGTCGCTATTTTCAGGGCTCAAGGTTTTATGCGACACTTCCGGCACACTATAAAAAAATGATTGATATATCTTTGGATACGGGGTCCACCTTAATAACTAGAAATGTATATCAATGACGGAAACCCTCAATTTTGTCGAGCTGAAGGCGGCGGGAATGTTGCCTTCACCGAAGGGCGTTGCGCTTCGGGTCATGCATCTCTGTCAGGAAGAAACAGTTTCACTATCGGAACTTGCCAGCGCGATCCAGGCTGATCCTGCACTTTCCGGGCGCATCATCAAGATCGCCAACTACGTCAACCCGAACAAGTCTCGTCCGATTGCCTCAATCACGATCGACACGCTGATCCTGATTGGCATACACGCCGTTCGGCAGGCTGTACTTTGCATGTCGCTGATCAGCAATTACCGCGAAGGTCCATGCAAGCTCTTCGATTACGAATACTTCTGGTCCACGTCCATTGCCAAGGCCAGCGCTGCCCAGGCTATCAGCCAACTCAACCGGGTCGCCCCTCCAGCAGAAATCTTCAATTGCGGATTGATGTGCGGCATCGGCCAACTTGCACTGGTAACCGCCCGACCGGAAAGCTATTGCGAAATCCTGCAGAGCTGCCCGGATGCGCCGATCGATTCCCTGCTGAAAGCGGAACAGGAGAAATTCGGCCTGGACGAGCGCGAAATGCTGGTGCTGATGTTGCAGGACTGGGGAATCCCCCGGCTGTTCATTGATGCGATGTATTACCACGATGACCCGCTCAGCTCCGGGTTTCCCGAAAATTCGCGGATGCTGCGTCTCACCTACACACTGCAGCTCGCCGCCTTGCTGGCCCATGCCTGCCTGCATGGGCAGGAAGATCCTGCCTTGTTGGAGCAGCTATCGATCAGCTGCTCAATGCTTGATATCGAGCCCGAACAACTGGAATTGCTGCTCGAACAGACCGCCACCCATTGGATGGAATGGGCTAAATTGCTCAATGTGCAAACACGACGCTACACGCCACGTCCATTGATGTTGCCGCCGATAAAATCCTCTCTGCGCAGCGAACCTGTCGCAGCAGAACCCATACCACCAGCGACGATTCCGCTGCGCATATTGCTTGCCGGTTCCGATGATGCGCAGCGCATCCTCCTTGGGAAATTCCTGACTGCGGCGGGTCACAGCATCACCACCACCGACAATGGCCTGACTGCCTTTAGCATGACGACACACGATCTGCCGCAGGTGGTTATTTCCGACTGGCTGATGCCTGGCATGGATGGGCTCAAGCTATGCTCCGAACTGCGCAAATCGCCAGCCGGTAGCAAGCTGTATTTCATCCTGCTGACGCCGTTCGAAGACGAGCGCCGCAAGATGGAGGCTTATGAGGCGGGGGTGGATGAAATCCTGCGCACGCCGATCAACACGCGCCTGCTAGCCGCAAGACTGTTGGCTGCACAGCGAATTGCCAATCCCAACATCACTCCGCTGACCTGATGCTTTCAAAATTACGACTCGCTATCACCCACTGGTCTGCGGTATTTGCCAGGCGCTTCCGCAATAATTTCTATCTGTTTCTTGCGGTGTTGCTGACGGTGCTGATCGTACTCGATGCCAGCGTATTCAATGTCGGCACCAACATGCGCCAGAAAGCGTTCGACTTCATGGTGCGGCACCGGGTCGTCCAGCCGGCGCCCGACCAGGAAATTGTTATTGTCGATATCAACGAAGCCAGCCTGGCAGCGCTTTCCCGCGACTACGGACGCTGGCCGTGGCCGCGCCAGGTGATGGGTGAATTCCTCGAACAACTGGAAACGCAAAAACCCAAGGCCGTGGTGTTCGATATCCTTTTCAGCGACGCCGATGTCTACAATCCGGACAGCGA
>DATHWE010000192.1:0-6735 GCA_035460905.1 Methylophilaceae bacterium
GGACACGCCGTTGCGAATGCGCCGCCTGCTGATTTTTGTTCTCCTGATCGTCGTCGGTGCCGCACTCTTCTGGTGGTACAGCAAACCCGAACCGGTTCAGGTAGTACTGGCTGAAGTCAGTCGCGGCAAGGTGGAGTCATCCGTTTCAAATACGCGCGCAGGCAGCGTCGAAGCCTGCCAGCGCACACGTCTTTCGCCGATCTCCGGCGGCCGCATCACTTACCTGGGCGTCAAGAAAGGCGACCGCGTCAAGAAAGGGCAAGTGTTGCTCAAGCTCTGGAATGAGGATCAGCAGGCCCAGAGCCGATTGGCGCAAGCCCAGGTGGAAAGCGCCCGACGCCATGTCGAGGATGTGTGCGCCATTGCCGACAATGCCCAGCGTGAAGCGGAGCGCGCGGCGAATCTGCGTGCCAGCGGATTCATCTCGACCAGTGCTGAAGAAAAGGCACGTTACGAAGCACAATCGCGCCGCGCCGCATGCGAGACGACACGGGCCGACGTGGAGCAAGCCAAGGCCAGGCTCAGCGTTACCCGAGTCGAACGCGGACGCACTATCCTGGTTGCGCCGTTTTCAGGCACGATTGCCGATATCGTCGGCGAATTGGGCGAATACACCACGCCTTCGCCGCCTGGCGTCGCCACGCCGCCGGCCATCGACCTGATCGACGATACCTGTCTGTACATTTCCGCCCCGATGGATGAGGTCGATGCGCCCAAGATCAAGGCCGGCCAGTCCGCGCGCATTACGCTTGATGCTTTGCCCGGCAAGGTTCTACCCGCCCATGTGAAGCGGATTGCGCCTTACGTTGTTGCCGTCGAAAAGCAGGCCCGGACCGTCAATGTTGAAGCCACGCTCGATGACGACCCCGCTCCCGGCGAGTTGCTGGTCGGGTACAGTGCCGATCTGGAAGTTATTCTGGATACGCGAGAGAGCGTGCTTCGCATCCCCACTTCAGCCTTGCAGGAAGGCAACAAGGTACTTGTCTATCGCGCCGACACCCGCAAACTGGAAGAGCGGTCGGTAAAGGCCGGCCTCAGCAACTGGGAATTCACGGAAATCACGGAAGGCCTGACGGAAGGCGACCGTATCGTGGTTTCACTGGAACGGGAAGGCGTGAAAGCGGACGCATTGGCCATTCCGGAACAAATACAGCCCACCAAATAATCGATAGCGCCATGAGCCTGATTCAACTGAATGGCATTGATCGCACGTTCCAGCTTGGCGACAGTGAGGTCCACGCCTTGCGTCAAATCAACCTGGGGATCGACGCAGGCGAATATGTCGCGGTGATGGGGCCATCTGGCTCCGGAAAATCGACACTGCTCAACCTGCTTGGTTTGCTCGATCGTCCAGATGCGGGGCATTACCTCCTGGAAGGCCAGGATGCGACAACCTTGACCGCGGAAGACCAGGCCAGGATCCGCAGCGAACGCATCGGTTTCGTATTTCAGAGCTTTCATCTCGTCCCACGCCTTACCGCAGGCGAAAACATCTCGCTGCCCCTGATGCTCGCAGGTATCGCCCCAGCGGAGCGCAACCGGCGTGTTGCTTCCGCGCTGCGCGATTTCGGGCTGGAAGATCGCGCCCATCATCGCCCCGACCAGCTTTCGGGCGGCCAGCGCCAGCGCGTCGCGATAGCGCGCGCCACTGTGATGCATCCTGCCGTCATCCTGGCGGACGAGCCGACCGGCAATCTCGACCGCGCCACCGGCGAGGAAGTAATGGAACTGCTGGAAGCGCTCAATGCCAGTGGCGTGACATTGATCGTCGTCACGCATGACCAGGTGCTCGGCGCGCGCGCGGCACGCCGGTTAACCATGCTGGATGGCGCTATCGTGGGCGACGAGCGGAAGCACGGTTGATGCGCGTTGCCGACACCCTGCTCTTCGCGCGCCGAGCCGCCTCCGGGACGCCGCTACGCACCGGCTTGCTCGTGCTGGCCATGTCGATTGGCGTCGCCGCTGTCATTGTACTGACCGCGCTGGGCGATGGCGCACGACGCTACGTCATTGAAGAGTTCTCGGCCATCGGCAGCAACCTCTTGATCGTCCTGCCCGGACGCTCCGAAACTGGCGGGCTGAACCCTGCCAACCTCGTCACAACCACGCCGCGCGACCTGACGGCGGAAGACGCCGACTCTTTGCTCCAGATCAAGGGCGTGCGCAAGGCGGCACCCATCGTTGTTGGCAGCTCCGAAATCAGCGTTGGCGGCAAGCTGCGCGAAGTCATGCTGGTCGGAACATCCTCGGATTTTCTGGAAGTCCGTCGCCTGCAACTGGCACAAGGTCGATTTCTGCCTCCCAACGATGTTGGACTCGGCTCCAATGTCGCGGTGATCGGCTCAGTGATTCGCGACGAGCTATTCGGCACAGCATCGCCTTTGGGCAAGCCGATCCGCGTCGGCGACCGTCGGTTCCGCGTGATCGGCGTTTTGAGCGCAGGTGGTCGCGGCATGGGCATGACGACCGATGAACTCATCATCGTTCCGACCGCCACGGCGCTGGCCATGTTCGACACCAATACCCTGTTCCGGATACTGATTGAAGGTGGGAGCCGCGACGAACTGCAAAGCCTCGAATCCCGGGTTAAGAAAACCCTGATCGAAAGGCATGATGGGGAGGAAGATTTCACGCTGATAACGCAAGACGCGGTATTGCAAACCTTCGACAAGATTTTGCGTGTTCTGACGCTCGGCGTCGCCGGCATTGCCGCCATCAGCCTGGCCGTCGCCGGGATCCTCGTCATGAATGTAATGCTGGTGTCGGTCACACAGCGCACCGGGGAAATCGGCCTGTTGAAAGCCTTGGGTGCAACGGCTCCGACCATCCGTAACGTATTCCTGGTCGAGGCTGCAATGCTTTCGCTGCTGGGAGCCATCATTGGTGTTGCCCTTGGTGAAGCCGGTGCTGCCGCGTTGCGTCAGTTTTATCCGGCATTCCCCGCCTATCCGCCTATATGGGCAGTGGTGGCCGGCGTAGGGACGGCACTCGGGACAGGATTGCTATTTGGGGTGATGCCGGCAAGAAAGGCTGCCCTGCTCGACCCGGTCCAGGCGCTTTCGAAACGCTAACCATGCTCTGGACGGACTCCTTTCGTTTCGCATTACAAGCTATCAGCTCACATCGGCTGCGGAGTTTCCTGACTCTGCTTGGCATCGCGGTCGGCATTGCAGCAGTCATTCTGCTGACTTCCATCGGTGAAGGCGTTCACCGTTTCGTACTCGCGGAATTCTCCCAATTTGGCACCAACGTCGTCGGCATTTCCCCCGGCAAAACCAAAACCGGCGGCGCTCACCCGACAGGCATTCCTACAACCGTCAGGCCGCTGACGCTGGAGGACACGGAAGCGCTGAAACGCATGCCGTACGCTACCGGCGCAACACCTACCGTATGGGGGAATTCGGAAGTCGAGGCCAATGGCCGGCTGCGCCGAACGACTGTATACGGGGTGGATTCGGATTTTCTTTCCGTGTTCAGTTCCTCGGTCGGGATAGGACGCTTTTTGCCTGCGGATGAAGCCAGCAACGCCAGAGCATTGGTGGTGCTTGGCGCTAAATTGCGCCATGAGCTGTTCGGAACGGCCAACCCTCTCGGGGCACGAGTCCGCATCGGCGGCATGCATTTTCGTGTCATCGGCGTAATGGCGCCGAAGGGTCAATTTCTTGGCATCGACCTCGACGACACGGCCTTCATTCCGGCCGCTCGTTCATTGGAACTTTACAATCGCGATGGACTGATGGAAATCCATGTGACCTACCGGGAAGGCGTGCCGGCCGCCAAAGTCGTCGACGCCATCAAAACGTTGCTGAAAAGCCGGCATGGCCGGGAAGATTTTACGGTAGTCACACAGGAAGACATGCTCGCCACGTTGTCCAATATCCTCGACATTCTGACCGCTGCCGTCGGCGCACTAGGCGGGATTTCTCTGGTCGTCGGCGGGGTCGGCATCGTGACCATCATGACGATAGCCGTGACCGAACGCACGAATGAAATTGGCTTGCTCGTTGCTCTTGGCGCTTCGCGCCGCACCATCCTCGCCCTTTTCCTGGGAGAATCCATTGTGCTCGCTGCCGCCGGCGGCGCAATCGGACTCCTGCTGGGCGTGGGATGTGCCCAGCTCCTGCATCTGGCATTGCCGGACATGCCGGTCCATACCCCCTGGCACTTTGTCCTCGGTGCCGAGCTTGCGGCAACTGCAATCGGCCTGCTTGCAGGCGTTTTGCCCGCGCGACACGCTGCCCGTCTTGATGCCATAGAGGCACTGCGCGCAGAGTGAATACAGACTCGTTGTAAAAGGAACAGCTAATGAAAAAATCGCATCGCTCCCGTTCGAAGAAAGTAGGCCTTCCGCCTGGATCATTGATTCATATCGGAGAAGTAAAAACAAAAGCGAGTGAATTGACGCTGTTCAGATTCAATGCGCAACAACTATCCGAAACATCCGCAAAAACATTAACCGGCCTCGACATCCGAACGGACACCGACGAAGTCGTCTGGCTGAATGTGTATGGTTTGCAGGATCCAGAACTGATGAGCCAGATTGGTCAGGCATTCAACCTGCACCCGCTGGTGCTCGAGGACATACTCAATACCGACCAGCGACCGAAACTGGATAGTTACGACGATTATCTGTTCCTGGTCACGCGTTTCTTCAGCTACGACAAATCATCCCTGCAAATTAATTCCGAGCAGGTAAGCATCGTGCTCGGGCATAACTTTGTACTGACGTTTCAGGAACGTCCGACGGGTTCCTTCGATCCGGTACGCGAACGCCTGCGCGCCAACAAGGGACGCATACGCTCCTCCAATGCGGGTTATCTGGCTTATACCCTGCTTGATGTCGTGGTCGACAGATATTTCATCGTATTGGAGCAGGTCGGAGAAGATTGCGACTTTCTGGAAGAAAGCCTGTTACACCGGCCCGGTGAACATATGCTGCAAAACATCCATCAACTGAAACGAGAAACAATGGAATTGCGTCGCGCGGTATGGCCGCTACGTGAGGTTATCAACAGTCTGGTGCGTAATGAATCAGGATTTTTCGAACATGAAACCGTGCTGCACCTGAGGGATGTCTATGACCATACCGTTCATTTCATCGAGTCGCTGGAAGCATTAAGGGACTTGCTGGCAGGGATGCTGGATATCTATCTCTCCACCATCAGCAACCGCGTCAACATTGAAGTACGCGCGCTTACGGTCGTTGCCATGCTGTTCATGCCGGCGACGCTCATTGCGGGCATATTCGGCATGAATTTCGAATCCATCCCTTGGCAATCGCATTCCAATGGCTTCTGGTTTGCGATCGGCCTGATGATCGGCATTGCGAGTCTGATGGCGCTGATATTCTGGCGTCGCCAATGGCTTACACGTCGCTCTCTTTGAGTCTCAATGCAAATTTCGCACGCAATTTTGCGATTTTGGGTGCCACGACGGCCATGCAATACGGCTGTGACGGATTTCGATCGAAATATCGCTGGTGATACTCTTCTGCTGGATAGAATTTCTCTGCTGGCTGGATTACGGTAACAATCGGGTTGGGCCAATATTCGGCCATTTTACGCACCATTTGCTCGGCTACCGCTCGTTGTGCCTCCGAATGATAAAAAACGGCTGAGCGGTATTGCGTACCAATATCATTGCCTTGACGATTCGCCGTGGTCGGATCATGCAAAACGAAGAAAATCTCCAGCAGATCCTCATACGAAATAATGGCTGGGTCGAAATGCACCTGGATGACTTCCGCGTGTCCGGTCATACCTGTGCAGACCTGCTTGTAATCCGGATTTAAGGTATAGCCGCCCATATATCCGGATACCACTTCACCCACACCCTTCAACCGCCGGAATGGCGCTTCGAGACACCAGAAACAACCACCTGCCAGCGTGGCTACCTCACCAATGCTTTCGCCTGTCATTTTGAGTTCCTTTACCGTTCATCGTGCAACGCTTGTCTGTGTGATAGATGGTATGTATAAAATTTAATTGCATAACTACGAAAAGGAGCCAGCGATGCCTGTTATTCGCGTTAGACCCACACTACTTACAATTATCGCAGCATTGCTTTTGCCTGCTTCTCCCGTAGCCTACGCAGACCCGCCGCCGTGGGCTCCCGCGCATGGGTGGCGCAAGAAGCATGATCCCTATTATCAAGGCTACTCCGGTACGCAATGGGAGCAGGATTACGGCATCATCAACGGCAAGTGCAACCGCGAAGCGATTGGTACAGTACTTGGCAGCGCTGTCGGCGGCGCAATTGGTTCCAGCGTAGGTAAAGATGGCAACAAGGGCGTTGCCATCATACTCGGTACCGTACTGGGCGCAGTCATCGGCAATCGCATCGGGAAATCCATGGATGATGCCGATCGCGCTTGTATAGGTCATGCACTGGAGCTGGCTGCCGATCGTCGGACAGTCAATTGGGCCGGCGCCGAAGGATTGAATTACATGGTAACGCCGATGAGCCGTTTCGATAGAAACGGAATGAAATGCCGCGAATACCGACTGCGCGTCAATGGCCGCAATCTCGAGGAAGACCGCAAAGAAAAGGCTTGCCTGGTCAGCGAAGGACGTTGGGAAGTTGTAGATTAATCTGACCAATTCAACGAATTGGTACCGTAAAGCAAAAAGCCCTCATGAAGAGGGCTTTTTGACAGGATAAGGAGCCTGGCGGTGACCTACTTTGGCTGCGGCCGGGCTATGCCCTTAACGTTCGCCGCGCTCACGTTAGCCTGCG
>DATHWE010000193.1:0-9153 GCA_035460905.1 Methylophilaceae bacterium
TGCCCGACCTCAAGGACATCGAAAACAAGATCACCGCGAATACGCGCGGCATCGTCATCATCAACCCGAACAACCCGACCGGGGCGCTGTATCCGCAAGAAATCCTGGAAGGCATCATCGAGATCGCGCGGCATCACGACCTGATCATTTTTGCCGACGAGATTTACGACAAGGTGCTGTATGACGGCAACGAACATACTTCCATCGCCTCGCTGGCCGATGACGTGCTGTTCGTGACCTTCAATGGCCTGTCGAAGAACTATCGCTCCTGCGGTTATCGTGCGGGGTGGATGACGGTATCCGGCGAAAAGCGCCATGCTGGCGATTACATCGAAGGCCTCAACATGCTGGCTTCGATGCGGCTGTGTGCCAACGTTCCCGGCCAGTTTGCCATCCAGACGGCACTTGGTGGGTACCAGAGCATCAACGACCTGGTCGCGCCGGGTGGACGCCTGTGCCGCCAGCGCGATCTCGCCTGGCAGTTGCTGACGGAAATCCCCGGCGTCACCTGCGTCAAGCCCAAGGCGGCGATGTACCTGTTCCCGCGTCTCGATCCGAAGATGTACCCCATCGACGACGACCAACAGTTCATCCTCGATTTGCTGCTGGAAGAAAAAGTCCTGCTGGTGCAGGGCACCGGTTTTAACTGGCCGCATCCGGATCATTTCCGCGTCGTGTTCCTGCCCAGCGCGGACGACTTGACCGAGGCCATCGGGCGCATCGCGCGTTTTCTGGAGCAGTACCGCAAGCGCCACGGCGCATCCAAATAATTTTGAGAGTACCAAGACAAGCATGAAACCAATGAACGTAGGTCTGTTAGGCATCGGCACCGTCGGCGGCGGCACGTTTACCGTGCTTACCCGCAACGCAGAAGAAATCACCCGTCGCGCGGGGCGCCCCATCCGCATCGTGAAGGTTGCGGACCGCAACCTGGCCCTTGCCAGGGAAGTGACCAAGGGCACCGTGGAAGTGACCGATGACGCGTTCAGCGTCGTGTCCGATCCCGACATCGATATCGTCGTCGAATTGATTGGCGGCACCACCATCGCCAAGGAGCTGGTGCTGAAGGCCATCGAGAACGGCAAGCACGTCGTTACCGCCAATAAGGCGTTGCTCGCGCATTACGGCACCGAAATTTTCGCCGCCGCGCAGAAAAAGGGCGTGATGATCGGGTTCGAAGCCGCGGTTGCCGGCGGCATCCCCATCATCAAGGCCGTGCGCGAAGGCCTCAGCGCCAACCGTATCGAATGGATCGCCGGCATCATCAATGGCACCACCAATTTCATCCTGACCGAGATGCGCGAGAAAGGCCTGGACTTCGGTGACGTGTTGAAGGAGGCACAACGCCTGGGCTATGCCGAAGCCGACCCGACGTTCGACGTCGAAGGCATCGATGCGGCGCACAAGCTGACGATTCTTGCATCGATTGGCTTCGGTATCCCGATGCAGTTCGACAAGGCCTACACCGAAGGCATTACCAAGCTGACGCGCCAGGACATCGGCTATGCCGAGCAGCTCGGCTACCGCGTCAAGCTGCTGGGCATCACCAAGCGCACCGACAAGGGCGTCGAGTTGCGCGTGCACCCGACGCTGATCCCGGAAAAGCGCCTGATCGCCAACGTCAATGGCGCAATGAACGCGGTGGTGGTGAAGGGTGACGCCGTCGGACCGACCTTGTATTACGGTGCCGGCGCCGGTGCCGAGCCGACCGCTAGCTCGGTCGTGGCGGACCTGGTGGACGTGACCCGCATGCACACCGCCGACCCTCAGAACCGCGTACCGCACCTGGCTTTCCAGCCAGACCAGCTGTCCGACCTTCCCATCCTGCCGATGTCGGAAGTGCGCACGGCGTATTACCTCCGTCTGCGTGCGCAAGACAAACCGGGTGTTCTGGCCGATGTAACCCGCATTCTCGGCGATCTGGAAATCTCCATCGACGCGATGATCCAGAAGGAGCCGGAAGAGGGCGAGTCCGAAGCGGACATCATCCTGCTGACGCATATCACGGTCGAAAAGAACATCGACCAGGCCATCGCCAAAATCGAAGCGCTGCCGGCAATCACCGGCAAGATCACGCGCATCCGCATGGAAGAGCTCGGCAAATGAAATACATCAGCACGCGCGGCAACTCGCCGGCACAAACCTTCAGCGAAATCCTGTTAGGAGGCTTGGCGCCGGACGGCGGCCTTTACCTGCCGGAAACCTATCCGCGCTTCAGCGAGACCGATCTCGCCGCGATGCGCGAGATGAATTACCGTGAACTGGCTTTCACGATCCTGTCGCGCTTTGCGACCGACATCCCGGTGGAGGACCTGCGGCGCATCATCGACAAGACTTACACCGCCGAAGTTTATTGCCACGTGCGCGAAGGCCAGAATCCCGAAGACATCACCCCGACGCTGAAGCTGGAGGATGGTCTTTTTCTGTTGTCGCTCTCCAACGGCCCGACGCTGGCGTTCAAGGACATGGCGATGCAGTTGCTGGGCAACCTGTTCGAGTACGTGCTGGATAAGGCCGGGCGCGAGATCAACATCCTCGGCGCGACTTCGGGCGATACCGGCTCCTCCGCCGAGTATGCAATGCGCGGCAAGCATAATGTCCGCGTGTTCATGTTGTCTCCGCACCAGAAGATGAGCCGTTTCCAGACCGCGCAGATGTTCAGCCTGCAGGACTCCAACATCTTCAACATCGCGATCAAGGGCGTATTCGACGACGCCCAGGACATTGTCAAGGCGGTCTCCAACGATCATGCGTTCAAGGCGCAACACAAGATCGGTGCGGTCAATTCGATCAACTGGGGCCGTGTCGCGGCGCAGATCGTGTACTACTTCAAGGGCTACTTTGCGACTACGCGCAGCAACGACGAGCAGGTCAGTTTCTCCGTGCCGTCCGGCAACTTCGGCAACGTCTGCGCCGGCCATATCGCGCGCATGATGGGTCTGCCCATCGCCAAGCTGGTGGTCGCCACCAATGAAAACGACGTGCTGGACGAGTTCTTCCGCACCGGCATTTACCGTCCGCGCAGCGCTGCCCAGACGTATCACACCAGCAGCCCGTCGATGGACATTTCCAAGGCATCCAACTTCGAGCGCTTTGTATTCGATCTCGTCGGCCGCGACGGCGCGAAAATGCGCGAGTTGTGGGGCAAGGTGGACCAGGGCGGCGCGTTCGATCTCAACGAGGGCGGCTATTTCGTCAGGATCGGCGACTACGGTTTCGTGTCCGGGGCCAGCAATCATGCCCATCGTATGAAGACCATCCGCTGGGTGAGCGAACAGTATGGCGTAACCATCGATACCCACACCGCCGACGGCCTCAAGGTCGCAACTGCATTCCGCGAACCCGGCGTACCCATGGTTGTGCTGGAAACCGCGCTGCCGGCCAAATTCGAGGAAGCCATCCAGGAAGCGCTTGGCCATGCGCCGGAACGTCCGGAAGATTTGAAAGGTCTGGAGGATCTGCCGCAGCGGTTTGAAGTCATGGAGGCAGACGTGACCGCGATTAAACAATTTATTGTAGACCACACCTAATCGTCATTCCGGCGGTAGCCGGTATCCAGTACAGGGGCAAGCAATGAAGCAATACCAGGATCTGATGCGGCATGTTCTCGAGCAAGGGCACAAGAAGGAAGACCGGACCGGAACCGGCACGTTGTCGGTATTCGGCTACCAGATGCGGTTCAACCTGGAAGAAGGATTCCCGCTGCTGACGACCAAAAAGGTCCATCTCAAGTCCATCATCCATGAGCTGCTGTGGTTTCTCCAGGGCAGCACCAACATCCAGTACCTTAAGGAAAACGGCGTTTCCATCTGGGACGAGTGGGCGGACGCGCAAGGCAACCTCGGCCCGGTATACGGTTACCAATGGCGCAACTGGCCGAAGCCGGACGGCACGCATATCGACCAGATTTCGCAGGTCGTGAATATGATCAGGAAGAATCCCGACTCGCGTCGCTTGATCGTCTCGGCCTGGAATGTCGCCGATGTGGACCAGATGAAGCTCCCGCCGTGCCATGCGTTCTTTCAGTTTTACGTGGCCGACGGCAAGCTCTCCTGCCAGCTATACCAGCGCAGCGCGGATATCTTCCTGGGCGTGCCGTTCAATATCGCTTCCTATGCGCTGCTGACGATGATGGTGGCGCAGGTGTGCGGCCTCAAGCTCGGCGATTTCGTGCATACGCTGGGCGACGCGCACATCTACCTCAACCATCTGGAGCAGACGCGCGAGCAGTTGTCCCGCGACCCGCGTGCGCTGCCGACGATGCGTATCAATCCTGGCGTGCAGGATATCTTCGGCTTCAAGTTCGAGGATTTCACGCTGGAAAACTACGACCCGCACCCCGCCATCAAGGCCCCGGTCGCGGTCTGATTACGAAAGTAACAGGCAAAAAAAAGCGAACCGCCCGGGGTTGGAAGACGGCCCGCCTGGAAGAGGGGGAAGAGAGATATTACTTAAAGGGCGTCAGGCTGCAGTGACTGCCCCGCTGATGACCCTGACGTAATCACCGACGGTGTAATCAGGCTCTCTGGTATCGGTTACGATGCGAAATGTCCCGTTGTTCATGCGAATCTTGATTTCGTACATGGTGGGAGTTTTATTCGCTTGCTGTGCCAGGATGTCTCCGGCATCTATCGGCTTGGGGAATCCGTTTCTGGTCAGCAGGAGGTTGCTTTTCCCTTTTGCTTTTATTTTGGAAATGTCTCCTACTGCACTTTCCTGTTCTACGCCGGGGTTTTGACGGTCATTCAACATCATGCTGATCGACTCAACAGTTCCGCAGATAGTGCAGGAACGCTGCTGGCCGGCAAGTTCTTCAGGGTTGCTGATAGGAATGACGCGCAAGGTGTTATTTGCTTTAGGCATCATCGATTTGCCCGGGCGCGATGGATCGATGATCGTCGACCTGAATTGAGTGTTGGGAGTGCTGTCCGCCTCCCCCAATGAGCTTCCAAGTGACTTTTGAGCGAATTGCATGTTCTGGGCATAGGCCATTGGAAGCCAGCCGCTGAGTGCAACCAACCCGACCACAGTCAAGGCGCTTTTGGTCACCGAGCCAATGCTGCGCTGTTTGTGCATGTTCATGATTTTTCTCCCTTTCTTATATGTGCAGGGTGAAGCTGGTAGGCCGCTTTAATGGGCCAATATTCGTCGCGAACTGTCGCGATCAAATTGCCTTAAATCTCTATGTAAATCCGTCACCCTTGCGGATGCTTTCGCAGTGTTGCAACGCTCAGGCTCATTCCGGCTTGCCAGCGGACAGGGCTGAAACGGATGGTTTTCATACTCGATATTGCTGAGGCTCGATAAATCAAAGCCATTTTGCTTGGTCTTGTCAGCCTCAAAGCTCTGGGGAGTTATCCATTTCTTAGAGGCGCCCATTTTTTAGCCTTTCACGATCAAGCTGTTCTTTACCGAGAGAACGCCCCTCACGCCGCTGGCAATTTCAACAGCGCGGCGCGCTTGCGCTTCGGTATCGACAAAACCACTTAAAATCACCTGGCCATGATGCGTCTGTACCTTTATGGCGAGGGACTTCATTCCGTCATCCTTTAACAATTCGGCTTTTACCTTGGCGGTTACGGAGCTGTCATCGAGGAAAGACTCCACTCTGGCCTGTTGCAAACCGCTCTTGTAATCGCTGTATTCTTCAGCGCTCAAAGTGTCATTTTTATCTTTGTCGGCCTTGTCGAAATTTGGGCCGATATCCGTATCCCGCACACCTTCGTCGCGGGTAAGTTTTCCGTCACTATTCCTATCCAGCTTTTTGAATTCCGAGAATAGAGGCGTCTGAACCTGATCCTCCTCGGTGCCCATGGCGAACGCATGGCTTGCAGCGCTTGCAAGCGCGAAGGCAAGCAAAGGTGTGAGTGCCTCTCGGAAAATTTTGGATCGCTGACTGTATTTATTCATCGTTATTCCTGCCAGTAATAGTTAAACCTATTACAGCAAGCGACGTGCCAAGTACATATTTTTTATTATTAACAAAGGCTTAGCATGGGAATGCTAAAAACGGAAGGCTGGGGAAGTGTCTCCGTAAGGAGACGCTTGTATGAGTGTTTGTCTAGATAACTGAAAACAAAAGGATTTAATTGTCTCCAAAAGGAGACATTGGTTGTCTACTCTCCGTTTTTGAATAAAGCGGGGGTGAGTTGATGGCGGTCCAGCAGTTTGTAAAATTCCGTGCGATTACGTTGCGCGAGCCGTGCAGCCTGAGTGACGTTGCCATTGGTAGCCTTGAGCAGACGAGCCAGGTAATCGCGCTCAAAATTACGGCGTGCTGTTTCAAAAGGCAGAATACCGCCTACATCGTCGCGCAAGGCCTTTTGTACCAAGGTGGCCGGTATGAGCGGCGTCGTGCAAAGCACAACGGTTTGCTCAACGATATTTTGCAGCTGCCGAACATTGCCGGGCCATGGTGCGCTAAGCAGCAATTCCATTGCTTCTGGCGAGAATCCATTCACGGATTTATCGTATTTGTGACTGATAGTGGTCAGGAAGTGTCCCGCCAGCGGTGGAATGTCTTCACGTCTGGCCGATAACGGAGGGATTTCCAGCCCGACAACGTTGATCCGGTAATAAAGATCTTCCCGGAAACGTCCGGTTTTCATTTCGTCGGCCAGATCGCGATGGGTCGCCGAAATGATGCGAACGTTTACAGGAATGCTGGCAGTGGCGCCTACCGGGCGCACGGTTCGTTCCTGTAGTGCGCGGAGCAGCTTTACCTGCAGCGTTAGCGGCATGTCGCCGATTTCATCGAGAAACAGCGTTCCGCCCTCGGCAGCCTGGAAAAGCCCCTTGTGGTCGCGCGTAGCGCCGGTGAAAGCCCCCTTGGTATGACCAAATAATTCGGATTCCAGAAGCGGCTCTGGAATGGCACCGCAATTGATGGCGACAAAAGGCTTGTCGTGCCGAGGGCTGGCTTTATGGATGGCTTGAGCCAGCAGTTCCTTGCCGGTACCACTGTCGCCGCGAATCATCACGCTGGCACCGCTGGCGGCCGCCAGCTTGGCTTGCTGGAGCATGGATTCGATGGACGGGCTGCGGCTGATGAATTCGCTGCGCCAGTCGTCGCTGTCGCCGATGGGGTTGCTGATTTCCGGTTGCGACAAACGCAGTGCTGCAGCTACCTGCCGTAATAGTTCCTTGCTGTCGAACGGCTTGGTGAGAAATCCGAAAACGCCGCGCCGGGTGGCTTCGACCGCATCCGGAATGGAACCGTGCGCAGTCAGTATGATTACCGGTAAACCGGGATCGGTACGATGCAGCGTATCGAACAGGGCGAGGCCATCCATACCGGGCATGCGCAAATCGGTGATGACCAGTTGTGGCTTGCTGGCCGATGACAACGCAAGAGCCTCTTCGGCGCTGGCGGCTGTTTCAACCTGATAATTCGCAGCCTGCAGACGCATGGAAATGAGTCTTACGATGTCGCCATCATCATCAACGATCAAGATCTTGTGTATGGTTTCGTTCATTTCTGTTTTACCTGATCGCGGTTCCTCAGGGCTTTTTCGATGTTTTTCAAGTCGTCCAGTTTCTGCTGCAGGCCATCGGCCTTTTGCTGTAGTCCATCTGCCTTAAGTTGCAAGGCTTCGAGGCGCTTTTGATCGTCATTGTGCTTGGCGCCGAGTTTTGCTGCGTTCTCTTCCAGTTTCTGACGTTCGCTTACATATTCCTTAAGCAATGCGGAAATCGCTTTCGTATCAGGATCAGCATCGCCATCGCGCTGGATTTCATCCAGTAATGACAGCGCGCGTGCGTTGTCGCGCTGGCGACTGGCGGGCAATGACAGGACCAGCGCTGCCTTCATTCGATTGGTCATGTTTTTCTTGTCCTTATTGAGCTCCTGCATGACAAGTGCAAATTCCTTACGCTGCTCATCGGCGGACAGCGCCCCATAATTCAAGGCATAAGCCAGTATTTCATTGTCCGCACGCACGACTATGACGGGTGTTGGCGTATTTACGGTTTTGGGCGGCAAAGGAGCGCACCCTGTGAGAAAACCAATCAAGCAACAAATGGACCAGAAAGAGGTTTTTTTCATGATGCGACCGGCTGCAAGAATGGGAGGATGACCCTGAAGCAAGCGCCTTTTTCCGATGGCATCAGCGTCACCTCGCCGGCATGAGCGTCTATATATTCGCGTGCAATGGACAGGCCAAGGCCGCTGCCGCTGACATGGCTGTCTACATTGCCGCTGCCGCGATAAAACGGTTCGAAAAGGCGTGCGCGATCAGCCGGCGAAATGCCCGGGCCACTGTCGGAAACTTCAATCAAGGCTTTATCGTTTTCGCGCGCAAGGCGTACGGTAATGCTGCCGCCGCGGGGAGTGTATTTAATGGCATTTGAAATCAGATTGTCGATCACGGTCAGCAATTGCTCTCGGTCACCTTCCAGTGAAAGATCAATAAGCGCGAGAACAATATTGAGATTTTTTGCGTCGATGGTCAATGTGTAGGAGGAAATTGCCTCTTCAATCAGTGGCTTGAGCTCTAATCTCTCTAAATTGAGTATGGGTTTCTGAAATTGAACCGCAGTGTAGTACAGGAGATTCTCGATCATTTTTTGCAGTCGCAAGCTGTTCTCATGAAGGATCGCGGCGATTTCACGCTGTTGCGGCGAAAGCATGCCGCCGACCTCTTCGGTTAATAATTCGCTGCCCTCGCGGATAGAAGTCAGCGGTGTTTTCAATTCGTGGGAAACATTGCGCAGGAATCTTTTTTTCTGCTCTTCCAAGTCGCACAATTGGATGCGCAGCCACTCCAAACGTTCACCCAATCTTCTTAAATCGCGCGGACCGTCGATGGCGATCGGTTCGTTATACTCGCCTCGACCCAGCCTGCGGATAGCGACATCCATGCGGCGTATCGGTCTTGTCAGCAGAAATGTAATCGCGACTGCGACCAGCAGCGCGATCGGGACCAAGGGCAAGGTTTGCCAAAGCAGCATATGCTGGGCACGCTCCGCCGTCGCTACCAGTATCGAGGATTCGCGGTCGATCAGGCGGTTGTTGGCGCTCAATATCGATTTGGCGAGTTCGGAGAGATGGAAGAATTCGGCCACGATGGCTTGCATGTCGTTTTGCGCATTGCCGCTCATGACGTTATTGAACAGCGAAATTTCGCGCCGGCTTAATTCTTCCAACTGGCGCCG
>DATHWE010000194.1:0-4611 GCA_035460905.1 Methylophilaceae bacterium
TAAATTCAACCTTCACCTTGTTGGCACGCGCCTCCGCCAGCGTCAGCAGCGGAATGCCCTTCTTGCCGGCATGCTGGATGCGCACACGATCATAATCGTTCGCCACTTCGGCAATATATGCGTCGCGTTGTTCCGGCGTCAGCAAGGATTGCATCACCGATACCGAGCGCGAGGCATCGGGCACGTAGATCACCGGGCCGTCGTAGTGCGGCGCGATCTTGACCGCGGTATGCGCACGCGATGTCGTTGCGCCGCCGATCAGCAACGGCGTTTTCAGGCCGCTGAAGTGCGGGTCGCGCTGCATTTCGCGCGCGACGTGTGCCATTTCCTCCAGCGATGGTGTAATCAGGCCGGACAGGCCGATGATGTCGGCGTTTTCCGCCTTGGCCATCGCCAGGATTTCCGAGGCCGGCACCATCACCCCCATGTTCACCACTTCGAAGTTGTTGCACTGCAGCACCACCGATACGATGTTCTTGCCGATGTCGTGCACGTCTCCCTTGACGGTCGCAATGACAACCTTGCCCTTGGGCTTGGCGACCACTCCGGTGCGCTCCTGCTCCAGGCGCTTTTCCTCCTCGATGAAAGGAATCAGGTGCGCCACCGCCTGCTTCATCACGCGCGCCGACTTGACCACCTGCGGCAGGAACATCTTGCCCTGGCCAAACAGGTCGCCGACAACATTCATGCCGTCCATCAGCGGGCCTTCGATCACGTTGATCGGGCGGCCACCGTTCTGCATGATTGCAGCTCGCGCCTCTTCGGTGTCCTCGACGATGAAGTCGGTGATGCCATGCACCATCGCATGCTCCAGGCGCTTGTTGACCGGCACCGGATTCTCCGGCGTACCGCGCCACTCCTGGATGGAGGCTTCCTTCTTGCCGCCCGCCTTCAGCGTCCCGGCGATCTCGATCATGCGCTCGGTCGCATCCGGGCGCCGGTTCAGCACCACGTCCTCGACGCGCTCGCGCAATTCGGGGGCGATGTCGTCGTATACGCCCATCATGCCGGCGTTGACGATGCCCATGGTCATGCCGGCCTGGATCGCGTGGTAGAGGAAAACCGTATGGATCGCCTCGCGCGCCGGGTCGTTGCCACGGAAGCTGAAGCTCACGTTCGATACGCCACCGGAAATCTTGGCATACGGCAGGTTCTGTTTGATCCAGCGCGTCGCATTGATGAAATCGACGGCGTAGTTGTTGTGCTCCTCGATACCTGTCGCAATGGCGAAGATGTTCGGATCGAAGATGATCTCCTCGGGTGGGAAGTCGACTTTCTCCACCAGCAGATCATAGGCGCGCTTGCAGATTTCGGTCTTGCGTTCGAAGGTGTCGGCCTGGCCTTTCTCGTCAAAGGCCATCACGATCACGGCCGCGCCGTAGCGGCGGCAGAGCTTGGCCTGGCGCAGGAACTCCTCCTCGCCCTCCTTCATCGAGATCGAGTTGACGATGGACTTGCCCTGCACGCACTTCAGTCCTGCCTCGATCACCGACCACTTGGAGGAATCGATCATCACCGGCACGCGGGCAATGTCCGGCTCGGATGCGATCAGGTTGAGGAAATGGGTCATCGCGGCGACCGCGTCCAGCATGCCCTCGTCCATGTTGATATCGATCACCTGCGCACCGTTCTCGACTTGCTGGCGCGCAACACTCAGCGCTTCCTCGTACTGCCCATTGAGGATCATGCGCGCGAAGGCTTTGGAGCCGGTGACGTTGGTACGCTCGCCGACGTTCACGAACAGCGAGCTGTTGTCGATGGTGAACGGCTCCAGCCCGGAAAGCCGGGTCGCATGCGACACCTTGGGAATCTTGCGCGGTGCGACGCCTCGCACTTCCTCGGCAATCGCCTGGATGTGTGCCGGCGTGGTGCCGCAGCAACCGCCGGCGATATTCACGAAACCGCTTTCGGCGAATTCCTTCAGCAGCGAAGACGTGTCCTTGGGCTTTTCATCGAAGCCGGTATCTGACATCGGATTGGGCAAACCGGCGTTCGGGTAGATGCAGACAAAGGTATCCGCGATCGTCGACAGTTCTTCCGCGTAAGGACGCATCAGCGTCGCGCCGAGCGCGCAGTTGAGGCCAATGGTCAGCGGACGTGCATGACGCACCGAATTCCAGAACGCAGGCACGGTCTGGCCCGACAGGATGCGGCCCGATGCGTCGGTCACGGTGCCGGAAATCATGATGGGCAGGCGCTGGCCGGTTTCCTCGAAGAAGGTATCGATCGCGAACAGCGCCGCCTTGCAGTTGAGCGTATCGAAGATGGTCTCAACCATCAGGATGTCGACGCCGCCCTCGACCAGACCACGCGTCTGCTCCAGATAAGCCGAAACCAACTGATCAAATGTCACATTGCGAGCGGCGGGGTCGTTAACGTCCGGTGAAATCGACGCCGTCTTGGGCGTCGGGCCGAGAGCGCCCGCGACAAAACGCGGCTTGTCCGGCGTCGAGTATTTGTCGCACGCGCAACGCGCCAGCCTGGCGGCTTCGACGTTCATCTCGTAGACGAGATGCGCCATGTGGTAATCGTCCTGCGCAACCTTGGTTGCACCGAAGGTATTGGTCTCGACGATGTCGGCGCCTGCGGCCAGGTATTGCTCGTGGATTTCCTGAATGACCTGCGGCTGCGTCAAGGTCAATAACTCGTTGTTGCCTTTGACGAACAGCTCGCGCTCCCCAGCGGGCGCGGCGAAATCCGCGAAACGCTTTCCGCGATAATCCTGCTCCGTCAGCTTGTACTGCTGGATCATCGTGCCCATCGCGCCATCCAGGATCATGATGCGGCGTGCAAGGATTTCACGCAGGCGTGATTCGGTCGGGGATATGGCGTAAGGCAAAGTGGATTCCTGTTTCATCGGGTTCTCAAAGAAAACAACCGGCTCTGCTATCAAGCGAGCTGGTCTTTAACTCTATGATTATAGAATACCTTGAGATATAGAGACATCCTTGCCGCTGCTAAAGCCGGCAGCAAGGCTAAATCAGGAGGCCGCCCATCCAGTCGCCGAGCAGGTAAGTCACCACGCCTGCCGTACCTCCGATGGCCAGCATGCGCAGACCGCCCCACAAGGCGCCGCGCCCGGTAAAGAGCGACAGCACCGAGCCCACGGCAAACAATGCAATGCCGGTCAGCACAATGGCGACCAGTAAGGGATAGTGCTGAAGACTGAAAAGGTAAGGCAATAGCGGAATCGCCCCTCCTGCGACAAACGAGAAAAACGACGCCACGGCCGCCGTCCATGGGGATCCCAGCTCGTCGGGATTGAGGCCAAGCTCTTCGCGCGCCAAGGTATCCAAACCCATTTCAGGATCGGCGATCATGCGTTCCGCCAAAGCTTTCGCTTCGTCTGCCTGCATGCCTCGGGCACGATAGATCAGCGCCAGTTCGGCGGCCTCTTCGTTCGGATATTGTGCCAACTCGTCGCGCTCCAGTCCGATCTGGTATTCGAACATTTCGCGCTGGGAACGCATGGACACGTACTCTCCCGCTGCCATCGACAGCGCCCCCGCCAGCAAGCCGGCGACCCCCGTCAGAAGAATCACGCCGCGTTCGCTGGAGGCACCCGCAACCCCCATCACCAAGCAGGCTATCGACACCAGCCCATCATTGACGCCGAACACCGCCGCCCGCAATCCGCCGGAGGTGCCGCCGCCCTGATGGCTGGCGCCAACCTCATCGATGGTTTGCGGCACAGGATGGAAGTCGAGTCGGTGGGTGGAGTACACCGATAATCCGCGTATCTTGATCGCCGCCAGGATAGGCCGGATCTTGCGCGGACCCAGCCGGCGCGCCAGCCACGCGACAACGCGCACACGCAGGTCGGGAACGTATTTTTCCGGAACGGAATGACCGGATTTGCGTAATTCATTTGCCCACAGCAGCGACTGGTTGTCCGCCTCCTTCGCCAGTTCCAGGAACAGCAACTGGCGCGGTGTTCCGCTTTCCTGGTCGGAGATGATGCGGTACAGGTAAGCCGATCGTTTTTCTTCATTCCAGCTGCTAAGCTCATGCATCATTATTTAGCCTCGTTCCGCCGGTACTGGATCGCCTCGGCGATGTGGCTGGGCTTGATTTCGCCACCGCCCGCCAGATCAGCGATGGTACGCGCGACTTTCAGAATCCGATGATAGGCGCGCGCCGAGAGATTGAGGCGACTTATCGCCTGTTTCAGCAAAGCCGCACCCGCCTCGTCCGGCGAACAGAACGCATCCACTTCCTGGCTGCCGAGCTGTGCGTTGGATTTGCCTTGGCGCTGCATCTGAATATCGCGCGCCTGCTGCACGCGGCTGCGCACGACTACGCTGGCCTCCCCCGTAGCGACCGATACCAGCTCGTCATCGCGCAAGGCCGGCACCTCGATGTGAAGATCAATGCGATCCAGCAACGGCCCGGAAATACGCGAACGGTAGCGCGCCACCTGATCCGGCGTGCAGCGGCATTTGTTATTGTGATGCCCGAGATAGCCGCATGGGCATGGGTTCATCGCCGCAACCAGCTGGAACTTGGCCGGAAAATCAGCTTGGCGTGCCGCGCGAGAAATCGTGATGTGTCCCGACTCCAGCGGTTCGCGCAGCACTTCGAGCACCGAGCGCGAGAATTCAGGCAACTCAT
>DATHWE010000195.1:0-4329 GCA_035460905.1 Methylophilaceae bacterium
CGATAGCGTAACCACCACGTCTTCCGGCGTAATCAGGTCTTCCAGCGAAATATCCTGGGCGTTGTGCTCGATCTCGCTGCGGCGCTTGTCATTGAATTGCGCCTTGATCGCGGACAGCTCGGTAACGATGATCTGCGTCACACGCTCCGGCTTGGCAAGGATGTCCAGCAGGTCGGTGATGACATCCATCACTTCCTTGTATTCGGTGACGATCTTGTCCTGCTCCAGACCGGTCAGGCGTTGCAGGCGCATCTGCAGGATTTCCTGAGCCTGCACATCGGACAGTCTGTAGCCGTTGTCCTTGAGGCCGTAGGCTTCGTCCAACCCTTCGGGACGCGAAGCATCCGAGGCGGCGCGCTTGAGCATTTCCTCCACCACCGGCGACTTCCAGATACGCTCCATCAGTGACACCTTGGCTTCCGGGGGTGTCGGTGCGGCCTTGATCAAGGCGATCATCTCATCCACGTTGGCCAGCGCGACGGCCAGGCCTTCCAGCACATGGCCGCGGGCGCGCGCCTTGCGCAGTTCGAATACGGTACGACGTGTGACGACTTCGCGTCGATGGCGCAGGAAGGCTTCCAGCATCTGCTTGAGGTTCAGCAGGCGCGGCTGGCCGTCCAGCAGGGCCACCATATTCATGCCGAAGGTGTCTTGCAGCTGGGTTTGCTTGTAGAGATTGTTCAGCACGACTTCCGGCACTTCGCCGCGCTTCAGCTCGATCACCATGCGCATGCCGGACTTGTCCGACTCGTCGCGCAGGTCGGAGATGCCCTCGATCTTCTTGTCGTTGACCAGTTCAGCGATCTTTTCGATCAGCGACTTCTTGTTGACCTGATACGGCAACTCATCAACGATGATGGCCTGACGCTCGCCCCTGCCGATGTCCTCGAAGTGAGTGCGGGCGCGCATCACTACGCGGCCGCGGCCGGTACGATAGCCTTCCTTGACACCCACGGTGCCGTAGATGATGCCGGCGGTGGGGAAATCCGGCGCCGGCACAATATCGATCAGTTCATCGATGGTGATATCCGAGTTTTCCAGCACTGCCATGCAGGCATCGATAATCTCGCCCAGGTTATGCGGTGGGATGTTGGTCGCCATACCCACCGCGATACCGGACGAACCGTTGATCAGCAGATTGGGGATACGTGCCGGCATAATGAGCGGCTCATGTTCCGAGCCGTCGTAGTTCGGCCCGAAATCGACCGTTTCCTTGTCGAGATCAGCCAGCAATTCGTGCGCGATGCGCGACATGCGGATTTCGGTGTACCGCATCGCGGCGGCATTGTCGCCGTCGACCGAACCGAAGTTGCCCTGGCCATCGACCAGCATGTAACGCAGCGAGAAATCCTGCGCCATGCGCACAATGGTGTCATACACCGCAGTATCGCCGTGCGGGTGGTATTTACCGATCACGTCACCGACGATACGCGCCGATTTCTTGTATGGTCGATTCCAGTCGTTGGAAAGCTCGTGCATCGCATAGAGAACGCGACGATGCACCGGTTTTAATCCGTCGCGCACATCGGGCAATGCACGGCCCACGATCACGCTCATCGCGTAATCGAGGTAGGAACGGCGCATCTCTTCTTCTAGACTGACGGGGAGTGTTTCTTTGGCGAACTGATCCATAAATCCTGTTGATTTAGCGATGGCATTAAAGCCTCGATTCTAGCACGAGATACTGCTCGCCATCACTCCAAATGCCGATTCCCGCGGGAGTCCGGAGTGATGCCGGGCATAGGCGGAAACACCTTGATTCTAAATCCATTTTTTACTCATTGTTGAATTGCCAAGGCACCTGCCGCATGATGTCCGTTTGGTTTCAACAACAACAGTCTCAAGGAGAACCAACATGGCTAGTACCGTCACCCTCAAAGGCAACCCTGTCGATGTCGCAGGCGACTTTCTCAAACCCGGCCAAACAGCCCCCGACTTCACGCTGGTAAATCAGGACCTGGCCAATGTCACCCTCGCCGACTTTTCAGGCAAGCGCAAGGTGCTGAATATTTTCCCGAGCATCGACACCCCCACTTGCGCCACTTCGGTACGCAAGTTCAACCAGGCGGCAAGCGACCTGCCCAATACCGTCGTGCTGTGCATTTCGGTGGACCTCCCTTTTGCCCAGAAACGTTTTTGCGGCGCGGAAGGCCTGAGCAACGTCACCACGCTTTCGACCATGCGCGGCCGCGACTTCCTGCAGAATTACGGCGTAGCCTTGGCCAGCAGCAAGCTGGAAGGCGTCGCTGCTCGCGCCGTGATCGTTCTGGACGAAAACAACAAAGTGCTGCATAGCGAACTGGTCAACGAAATCACCACTGAACCGAACTACGATGCTGCAGCTGCAGTCCTGAAATAATCCATTCAGAAATCTCGCAACAAGCAATAGAAATTCAGCATCGGTTGAATTAAGCTATCGGATTACTCGAACCCCATTCAACCCATCCAAATAAGGAGAAATTCACATGGCCGTTCTCGTCGGAAAAGCCGCACCAAGCTTTACTACTGCCGCCGTCATGGGCGACAACAGCATCAATGACAACTTCACTCTGGCTGAGCACATCAAGGGCAAATACGCCGTTGTGTTTTTCTACCCGCTCGACTTCACCTTCGTCTGCCCGTCCGAACTGATCGCCTTCGATCACCGCCTGGAAGAATTCAAGAAACGCGGCGTGGAAGTAGTCGGCGTGTCCATCGACTCGCATTTCACCCACCTGGCTTGGAAGAACACTCCGGTCAACCAGGGCGGCATCGGCAAGGTCGGCTACCCGCTGATCGCCGACATGAAGCATGACTACTGCAAGGCGTATGACGTCGAAGCCGACGCAGGCGTGGCCTATCGCGGCTCTTTCCTCATCGATCAGGCCGGCGTCGTACGTCACCAGGTCGTTAACGATTTGCCGCTGGGTCGCAACATCGACGAAATGCTGCGCATGATCGACGCGCTGCAATTCACCGAAGAACACGGCGAAGTTTGCCCGGCCGGCTGGAGCAAGGGCAAGGCCGGCATGAACGCCAGCCCGGAAGGCGTTGCCAAATATCTGGCTTCTCACGCCAACGAACTGTAATCGCGACACATCGCCAGTCGCAATAAAAACGGGGCCCTAGGCCCCGTTTTTATTTCTTGCGGCAGATTACTTCAACCCGCGCTGCAGGTCGGCCTTGATGTCCTCAATATGCTCGAGGCCGACAGCGATTCGCACAAGGCCGTCGCCGATACCGGCAGCCACTCGCGCCTCCGGCGACACACGGCTATGAGTGGTCGTCGCAGGGTGCGTGATGGTGCTTTTGGCATCACCCAGATTCGCGGTAATCGACAGCATGCGCGTCGAGTCGATCAATGCCCAGGCCGCGTCTTTGCCGCCCTTGACGTCAAATGACACAATCCCGCCACCCGCCTTCTGCTGGCGCATTGCCAGGGCATGCTGCGGATGCGAAGGCAGGCCGGGATAATATACGCGCTCGACTTGCGGCTGTGTTTCCAGCCATTGCGCCAACGCCAACGCATTGCGCGAGTGTGCCTCCATACGCAATGCCAACGTTTCCAGCCCTTTGAGGAAAACCCAAGCGTTGAATGCGCTCATCGTAGGCCCGGCCGTACGCAGGAATCCATAGACCGGTTCCAGCAAATCCTTCTTGCCCAGCACTGCGCCCCCGAGGCAGCGCCCCTGCCCATCGATGTACTTGGTGGCGGAATGTACGATGATATCCGCGCCTAGCTGGATCGGCTGCTGCAATGCTGGCGAGCAAAAACAATTGTCCACCACCAGCAATGCTCCCGACTTGTGCGCGAGTGCAGCAAGCGAAGAAATATCGCACACTTCAGTGAGCGGATTGGAAGGCGTTTCGACAAAAAATAACTTGGTGTTGGGCTTTACGGCAGCAGCCCACTCGGCTTCATCCGTCAGCGAAACAAAAGTCGTCTCCAGCCCCCAACGCTTAAGGATATTGCCGAACAACTGCACGCTCGTGCCGAAGATACTGCGCGAGGCGACCACATGATCTCCCGCAGAACACAGGCCCATCACACAGGCAAGAATCGCGGACATGCCGCTGGAGGTTGCAACACAGAACTCAGCGCCTTCCAGTGCCGCCAGTTTGTCCTGGAACATGGTGACGGTCGGGTTGGTGAAGCGCGAATAGATATTGCCCGGCTCCTGCCCGCCGAAACGTGCGGCGGCCTGGGCCGCGCTCTCGAAAACGAAGCTGGAAGTTAAGAATATGGCTTCGGAATTCTCGCCGAATTCGGTATGCGCACTGCCCGCGCGAACTCCCAGCGTTTCCGGATGATTGGAATAATCCATGACTGTTGTCCTTCTGCCTGCTTCA
>DATHWE010000196.1:0-8484 GCA_035460905.1 Methylophilaceae bacterium
CCGGAAGGAACTTCGAGTTGGGAGATCAGGTCGCGCAGCTCGTTGCGGTCTTCACCTTCAATGCGGCGAGAAACACCGCCGCCGCGCGGATTGTTCGGCATCAGCACCAGATAGCGTCCTGCAAGGCTGATGAAGGTGGTGAGGGCCGCGCCCTTGTTGCCGCGCTCGTCCTTGTCTACCTGAACGATCAGTTCCTGGCCTTCGCGCAACGCTTCCTTGATACTGGCACGGCCGTCGGCGCCATCCTGAAAGTAACTGCGAGCGACTTCCTTGAACGGCAGGAAGCCATGGCGATCGGTGCCGTAATTGACGAAACAGGCTTCGAGCGAAGGCTCGATACGGGTGATGACGCCCTTGTAGATGTTGCTCTTGCGTTGTTCCTTGCCGGCGTGCTCGATGTCGAGATCGATCAGTTTTTGCCCATCGACAATCGCGACGCGCAGTTCTTCTTCCTGCGTCGCATTGAATAACATGCGTTTCATTTAGTTCTTCTCCCGCGCTCTTCAGCGGGCGTGCAGGGCAAGCCGCGGTTAGGCGGCAGGTGGGAAAGGGAAGGTGACAGCAGGCGAAAAATCCGAACAACCGCGGCACACGTAAACTCAACGCCAGGAATGCTGCCCTGAATATCAGAGATTCTTCCCTGTTGAATTCTACTGTAAATCAGTTCGTTAAATTGATAAGTTAACGTAAAACTTGAGTATTGGGTGCGGTTTTATATCCGGTAAATCAGTCTTTTCGATTACAATTCTGTCAGATTCGGTTTCCCGCCGCGCGGCACTTGAGCCTATCCAGTGCGCGGCAGCTTTGAGCGCTATTTATCTGATTTCAGCCTCCCGCTCGTCGCTGGTGCGAACGTATCCCGCACAGGGAGAAGGTGGATGTCTTCAGAACTTCCAAAACCGCTTCTTGTTGCCTCATGCGAGGCAGATGGTGAGCGGCATTAACCAGAAATCCTTTTTGCTTTTTAAAGCAAGCCCATAGTATAGGTGAGATGAACGATTTAAGCAAAGCAGCCGTGAGCATAGTCACGGTCGATGAAGGCGGCGAAGGCCAGCGTATCGACAACTTTCTCGCCCGGCATCTGAAAGGGGTTCCCAAGAGCCATCTCTACCGCATTTTGCGGAGCGGGGAGGTGCGCGTTAACAGCAAGCGCGTCGATGCGACCTGTCGCCTTGTTATCGGCGATCTGGTGCGTATTCCACCGGTACGGACGGCGGCAGCGGCCCCAAAGCCGGCAGCGCCGGCCACCTCGAAATTCGAAGGGCATGTGATTTTTGAGGATGATGCATTATTGGTCATCGATAAGCCGGCCGGCGTGGCCGTACATGGCGGCAGCGGAATCAGTCGCGGCGTTATCGAACAGTTCCGTCTGGAACGTCCGCAAGCAAAATTCCTTGAGCTGGTACACCGCCTGGACCGCGAGACTTCCGGCGTCCTGCTGCTCGCCAAAAAGCGCAGTGCGCTGGTTGCGCTGCACGAGGCTATCCGCAACAACGCCATCGAAAAGCGGTACCTGATGCTGGTCTGCGGGGTTTGGAAGGACAAAAAGCGCAAGGTAAAGCTGCCACTGAAGAAATACACGCTGGAAAGTGGCGAGCGGCGCGTCAGTGTGGATGAGGACGGCCAGCCGTCCGAAACCATTTTCCATCTGCGCGAGAGCTTCGATGAGTTTACCTTGCTCGAGGCGGAGCTGATCACCGGCCGCACGCACCAGTTGCGGGTACAGTTGCAGCATCTGGGCTTTCCCATCGCAGGGGATGACAAGTATGGCGACTATGCCTTTAATAAGGAGCTTGCCAAGCGCGGATTGAAGCGCATGTTCCTGCACTCGGCGGAGACTGTGATTCGCCATCCGATTAGCGGCGAGTCGTTGAAGCTGAGCGCGCCCCTGCCGAAAGACCTCGCGAACTTTCTGAAACATCTGGATAAAACCATTAAGCATGCCGAAGCAATTTGATCTGATTGTGTTCGACTGGGATGGCACCCTGGTCGATTCCACCCACGCCATTGTCGAATCCATCCTGGGCGCTGCTGAAGATGCCGGACTACCGCTGCCGACTGAAACTGCCGCGCGCGGTATTATCGGACTGGAACTCCATGCGGCCATCGCCACGTTGTTCGAAGGCATTTCAGATGAACAGGTGCGTTTTATCGCGGAGCGCTATCGCTATCATTTCCTGGTGCGCGACCATGCCATTCCAATGTTCGAAGGGGTGGCCGAGGCGATAGAAGAACTGACGAGCGAGGGGTTCATGCTTTCGGTCGCGACCGGCAAGACGCGGCGCGGACTGGATCGTGCGATGACCACGACCGAACTGCATCCGCACTTTCTCGCCAGCCGCTGTGCCGACGAGTGTTTTTCCAAGCCGCACCCGCAGATGTTGCATGAAATCATGGATGAACTTGGCACGACGCCGGAACGCACCTTGATGATTGGCGATACTTCTTATGATCTTCAAATGGCGCGAAATGCGGGTGTCAGCAGTCTGGCCGTCTCCTACGGTGCGCAGCCGCTGGAGAGCTTGCTTGAGCATACGCCACTGGCGCATTTCGACCGTTTTACTAAACTGCATCAATGGCTGATAATCAACGCTTGATCTGCGCCAGCGAGGCGCTGCAGGAAAAAACTCGCGGCATACGCTTCGATCTTCCCGAGCTTGGCGAGCGAGTATCCGGATTTGTCGTGCGTTATGGCGGCAAGCCCTATGCATTCGTCAATCAGTGCGCGCACGTTCCGGTGCAACTCGACTGGGAGGAAGGCGATTTTTTCGATCTGACCGGCCATTACGTGATTTGCGCTACGCACGGTGCGCATTATGAACCGATGACAGGCCGCTGCGTCATGGGACCATGCAAAGGGCGCTCGCTCCAGCCACTGCAGGTTGCGGAGCGCGACGGTAATATTTATCTGATTCTGGAAAGCTGACATGAGTGAACAAAACTGGGAACGCCAAACCATCGAAAAGTTAGCCTTTTCCGCAATGCAGGAGCAGCGGCGCAGCCGCCATTGGGGCATCTTCTTCAAGACCTTGACCTTCGTCTATCTGTTCGCGCTGCTTTTCATTGCGCTTGACTGGATTGGACCGAGCAATGCCATCGGCCGCCATTCCGCGCTGATCGACATCTACGGCGAAATCGGCCCGGATGGCCCGGTCACTGCGGACGATACTATCGCCAGCCTGCAGACGGCCTTCGAGGACAAGAACACCAAGGGCATCATTTTGCGCATCAACAGTCCGGGCGGCAGCCCGGTTCAGGCCGGCATCATCAATGACGAGATCAAGCGTCAACGCAGGCTGCACCCTAATGTTCCGATCTATGCCGTAGTCGAGGACGTTTGCGCTTCCGGCGGATATTATATTGCCGTCGCCGCAGACAAGATCTACGTCGACAAGGCGAGCATCGTCGGTTCCATCGGCGTTATTATGGACGGCTTCGGTTTCACCGGCACTATGGACAAGCTCGGCGTCGAACGTCGCGTACTGACCGCTGGTGAAAACAAGGCTTTGCTCGATCCATTCTCGCCGGTTAATCCGGCGCATGTCGCCTTCGCCAAGGGTATGCTGGATGAAATCCATCAGCAATTCATCCAGGTCGTGCGTGAAGGACGCGGCAAGCGCCTTAAGGAAACGCCCGACATGTTCAGCGGTTTGTTCTGGAGTGGCGCAAAAAGCGTTGAGCTGGGACTGGCAGACGGTTTGGGTGGCTCCGATTACGTCGCGCGCGAAGTGATCAAGGAAGAGAATATTGTCGACTTTACAACGCGCGAAGGCTTGGCCGATCGTTTTGCCAAGCGTTTTGGCGCAGCAATGGCGAACACACTCAGTGGCTCGGCGTTCAAGTTGCACTAAGTTCGATTACGATTGCCGCGGCGCAGGTTTCTTCAACGAATACCTGCGCCATTGGTGCGATACTGTTAATTCTCCATGGCCGGTAACGGTCATTTCGAAATAAGGTTTTTCCCATGCAGGTGCAGCAAATTCATTGGCATGTTTTCGCAGAAAACTCTGAACTAAGGCGTGCGGCGTGTAATGCCGTGGTGAATAGCGCCAATGCGGCCATCGCCGAACGCGGTCGTTTCCTGGTCGTACTTGCGGGTGGATCGACGCCGCACGGCATTTACCAATTGCTGCGCGATGCCTCGACCGACTGGTCGAAGTGGCATGTCTATTTTGGTGACGAGCGTTGCCTGCCGCCGGAGCATGCGGACCGCAACAGCCGTATGGCGGAAGAAAGCCTGCTGCAACACGTGCCGATCCCACGGGAGCATATCCATGCTATGCCTGCCGAGCTTGGTCCCGACCAGGCGGCCGAGGCCTACAGGAAGTTGCTGGATGGCGTCGGCGAGTTCGATCTTGTGCTATTGGGAATGGGCGAGGATGCGCATACTGCCAGCCTGTTTCCCGGGCAGGATTGGGACTCTGCGGATTTTGCCGCAGCGATTCCTGTCAGGAATGCGCCCAAGCCTCCCGCCGATCGGGTTTCGCTTTCCGCATCCCGCCTATCGGATGCGCGGCAGGTGATTTTTCTGGTGACCGGTGCAGGCAAGCGTGAAGCGGTAATGCTTTGGCAAAGCGGAAGCGAGATGCCCGTGGCGGCGATTCGTCCCATTACCGGCGTGGAAGTCTACATGGATGCCGCCGCCGATCCGGCGATTGCTGAAAGTAATTAGACCTCTTGCCAGTCGCGTAGCAGGGCAGCCTGACCATAGGCCTGCCCTGACTCATCCAGCAGGTTCCACACGGTTGCATCGCGGATCATGAAACGTTTTCCAGTGCTGGAAATCCGGATCCCGCTGTAATCATCAATGTATCCATGACTGCCCACGCGTGCCAATAGCCGGTCGCGTTCTTGCTGGGCCAACGGTTCTGCGGAAAGACGCGAGGGCATGGACGTAAAATCGTCCCAATTCATTTCAAAAAGCCGCAAGGCTATTCGATTTGCGTAATTGAAAATCGGGTCGGGTTCGGTGCCGTGCGAGACCAGGGCGAAGGGCGCTTCATCCAGTTGTTGGACGATGTCCACATTATCCACCACTGAATCGAGCAGGTCGCGCCCGGTCCAGTGGTGATAACTGAAACAAAGAATCCGCACATGGCGGATCAAATCTTTCTCGTTCAGAAGCAGGATATCTTGTAGTAGTTGATCAGGCCGTTGGTGGACGCATCGTGGCCGCTTACCGGTTTAGCATCGGCGAGTTCCGGCAGGATGCTGTTTGCCAGTTGCTTGCCTAGTTCGACGCCCCACTGATCGAACGAATTGATATTCCAGATGATGCCCTGTACGAAAATCTTGTGCTCGTACAATGCAATCAGCGCACCCAAGGTTTTGGGGTCGAGCTTGCGGAACAGAATCGAGTTCGTCGGATGGTTGCCCTCGAATATCTTGTGCGGAAGCAGTTTTTCCAGGATCTCGCCGTGATATCCGGCGCTTTCCAGTTCCGCACGAGCTTCGTCTTTAGTCTTCCCCAGCATGAGCGCCTTGGTCTGGGCGAAGAAATTCGAGAACAGGATCTTGTGATGGTCGCCCATCGGATAGTGCGTTTTCATCGGCATGATGAAGTCGCACGGTACCAGCCGCGTGCCTTGGTGGATCAACTGGTAGAAGGCATGCTGTCCGTTGGTGCCTGGCTCGCCCCAGATGATGGGGCCGGTATCGTAATTGACGCGGTTGCCTTCGCGATCGACGAATTTACCGTTGCTTTCCATGTCGCCCTGCTGGAAATATGCAGGGAAACGGGCCATCGACTGGTCATAGGGCAGCAGCGCCTGCGTTTGCGCGCCAAAGAAGTTGTTGTACCAGATGCCGATCAGGCCCAGGACGACGGGCAGGTTCTTTTCCAGCGGTGCGGTACGGAAATGCTCGTCCATTTCGAACGCGCCTTGCATCAACGCTTCGAAATTGTCCATGCCGACATGCAGCGCAATCGACAAGCCAATGGCTGACCACAGTGAATAACGTCCGCCGACCCAATCCCAGAATTCGAACATGTTTGCCGGATCGATGCCGAATTTCGCCACCTCCAGGGAATTGGTCGAAATCGCAACGAAATGCCGGGCAATATGCGCATCATTCTTGGCCGCTTCCAGGAACCAGGCGCGTGCGGAGTGCGCATTGGTCAGCGTTTCCTGCGTGGTGAAGGTCTTGGAGGCAACCACGAACAGCGTTGTTTCAGGATTGCATTTCTGCAACGTCATGCCCAGATGCGCGCCGTCGATATTCGAGACGAAATGCGCGCGCAGGTCGGAACGGCTGTAGGACTTGAGCGCGGAGCACACCATGAACGGGCCGAGGTCCGAGCCGCCGATGCCGATGTTGACGACGTCGGTGATGGGTTTGCCGGTATAGCCGCGCCAGACGCCATGGCGGACCCGCTCAGTGAAATCCCGCATCTGTTCCAGTACGCGGTTGACTTCCGGCATGACGTCCTTGCCATCGACCAGGATCGGGCGGTCGCAACGGTTACGCAATGCGGTATGCAGCACAGCGCGGTTTTCAGTGATGTTGATCTTTTCACCGCTGAACATCCGGTCGCGCCATTCTTCGACGTTGCATTCGCGTGCAAGCCTGAATAGCAATGGCAGCGTTTCATCGGTAATGCGGTTTTTTGAGAAATCCAGCAGGATGTCGTTGTACTTCAATGAAAACTTGTCGAATCGTGCTGGATCTGCGGCGAACATGTCGCGCATGTGTAGGGGTGCAACGGCGCGCTGATGCGCAACCAGTTGCTGCCAAGTGGCGGATTCGGTCAATCGGGACATGGTTTCAGATGATATTTTTACTTGATCTTAAATTTCGCGTTTCAGAATTATACCCGCGAGTGGCGGCAGGGTAACTACTATAGAGTGCGGATAGCCCATCCAGCTCAATGCTTCGGAGGCTACTCCGGCGCCGTTACCCATATTTCCGCCGCCGTAACAGGCGGCATCGCTATTCAGCAGTTCGCGATAATATCCGGGTTCCGGTACGCCGATGCGATAGCCCTGGCGCGGAACTGGGGTGAAATTCAGCAGCACAACCGCATATTCTCCATTGGCCGAGCGACGCAGATAGCTGATGATGGATTGATCGGCATCGTGGCAATCGATCCAGGCGAATCCCTCATGGGAAAAATCCAGCTCGTGCAGGGCTGGCGTGCCGGTATACAGTTTGCCGAGGTCGCCTGTCAGTTTCTGCACTCCCTGATGCCACTGGATGTCCAACAACTGCCATTCCAGGCTTGAGGTGGCGCGCCACTCCAGGCCCTGGGCGATTTCGTTGCCCATGAAATTCAGCTTTTTCCCCGGATAGGTCATCTGGTAGGTCAGGAGCAGGCGGAGGTTGGAGAACTTCTGCCATGTATCGCCCGGCATCTTGTCCAGCAAGGAACCTTTGCCGTGCACCACTTCGTCGTGCGAGAACGGCAGCACGAAGTTTTCAGTGTAGGCATAGAGCTGGCCGAAAGTGAGCTGGTTGTGGTGGTAGCGACGGTGCACCGGGTCCTGAGCGAAGTAGGCGAGGGTGTCGTTCATCCAGCCCATGTTCCACTTCATCGAGAAACCGATCCCGCCGAGATATACGGGGCGAGAGATCATCGGCCAGGCGGTGGATTCTTCGGCGATGGTCAGCGCGCCCGGGAACTCGTCATGCACCATGACGTTGAGTTCCTTGAGAAAGTCGATGGCTTCCAGATTCTCGCGCCCGCCGAATTTATTGGGCAGCCATTCGCCGTGCTTGCGCGAGTAGTCGAGGTAAAGCATGGAGGCGACGGCGTCGACGCGCAGCCCGTCGATATGAAATTCGTTAAGCCAGTAGTGCGCGTTGGCCAGCAGGAAGTTGCGTACTTCGTTGCGGCCGTAGTTGAAAATCAGCGTGCCCCAGTCCTGATGCTCGCCCAGGCGCGGGTCATCATGCTCATACAATGCCGTACCGTCGAAGCGCGCCAATGCCCAGCTGTCCTTGGGGAAATGCCCCGGTACCCAGTCGAGCAGCACGCCGATATCGGCTTCGTGAAAGGCGTCGACGAAAGCGCGAAAATCGTCCGGGGTGCCAAAGCGGCTGGTTACGCCGAAATAGCCGGTGGTCTGGTAGCCCCAGGATTCGTCGAGCGGATGCTCGGTGATCGGCAGCAGCTCGAGGTGGGTGTATCCCATCTCGACCGCGTAGGGCACCAGGGAGTCGGCGAGCTCCCGGTAGGTGTAGGGCCGGCCGTCGGGATGGCGCTTCCAGGAGCCCGGATGCACCTCGTAGATGTTCACCGGCGCGTGCAGCCAATCCCAGCGCCTTCGGGCGTCCATCCACTCGCCGTCGTCCCAGGCGTAGTCGCTGCCGGAAACGACCGCGGCGGTGCGCGGACGGTGCTCGAACGCGTGCCCGTACGGGTCTGTCTTGATCAGCAGCTCCCCGCTCGGCTTGCTGCGAATCTCGAACTTGTAGAGCGCGCCGGGCGCCACGCCCGGGATGAAAAGCTCCCACACGCCGCTGATGCCGCGCGAGGCCATGGGG
>DATHWE010000197.1:0-2586 GCA_035460905.1 Methylophilaceae bacterium
ACGCCATCAGCATCCGGATGACGATGACCTCTCCTGCCTGCCCGATGGGCGAAATGATACTGGACGAGGTGCATGCGGAACTGGTGCACGCGTTCCCGGAAGCCGAAATCGATATCGAGATGGTGTGGGAACCGGTATGGAACCCCGACATGATCTCCCCCGAAGCCAAAGCGCGCCTCGGCTGGAAATGACGCATCAATCACTGATTCATCCATCTTAAGGAGAGCAACGACATGAGCATACCGACCATCAAGACCACCGTGGATGTTCGCAACATCATCCCGCGCGAACGCCATCCGCTGATTTTCGATACCTTCAAGCAGCTCACGCCGGGCGAGGCGATGCTGCTGGTCAACGACCACGACCCAAAGCCCTTGTTTTACCAATTTCAGGCCGAGCTGGGCGACTTTTTCAGCTGGGATTATGTCGAGCAAGGCCCGGAGGTCTGGCAAGTGCGTATCGGTAAAACCACTCCTTGCTGTGCCTGATTGACTCATGTCCCGCGACGTTCCGGTTCCGTACCGTATTCCGCTGCTGATCGCAGGCTTCCTCAGCCTTGCGTTCGGCATCGGCACCGGGCTGTTGCGGCTGGGCTGGAATTTTCCCATGCCCAACGGCGGTCTCGCGGTCTGGCATGGTCCGTTGATGGTATGCGGCTTTCTCGGCACGGTCATTGCGCTGGAGCGCGCGGTCGCCATCGGGCAGCGCTGGGCCTATCTCGGGCCGCTGGCCGCGGCGCTGGGCGGATCGGCTTTGCTGACCGGTTTCAACTGGCTGATTGGAGCGGGATTGATGGCGCTGGCAAGCGCCATACTTTTAGTCGCCTCGCTCAATGTTTTCATGCGCCAGCGCGCGCTGTTCACGCTGACCTTGCTGCTGGGCAGCGCGTGCTGGCTGCTCGGCAACCTGCTGTGGCTGCAAGGGCTGGCGTTTCCGCAAGTGGCGCCCTGGTGGGCAGGCTTTCTGGTACTGACCATCGCCGGCGAGCGGCTGGAACTCTCGCGCATGCTGCCGCCTTCCCCGACAGGCCGGGCGGCCTTCATCGCCATCGTTGCCGTATTCCTGCTCGGTACGACCGTCGCCACGCTATCGGCGCCGAGCACCGTAGCCGTGCTCTCGGCGTCGCTGCTGGCCCTCGCGGTGTGGCTGCTCAAGCAGGATATTGCGCGCAAAACCATCCGGCAGCAGGGCCTGACCCGTTTCATCGCGGCCTGTCTGTTGTCCGGCTATGCGTGGCTGCTGATTGGCGGGCTGATCGGGCTGTGGTCGCCGACGCTGCTGCCGGGGTCGAGCTACGACGCATTTCTGCATGCCGTCTTTGTCGGCTTCGTGTTTTCGATGATCTTCGGCCATGCGCCGGTCATTTTTCCGGCGGTGGCGCGGGTCAAAATTCCTTACCACCCCAGCTTCTACCTGCCCTTGATCGTACTCCACGCCTCGCTGATTGCCCGCATTGCCGGCGATCTGCTGCAAATCCCGCATTGCCGCAGCTTAGGCGGCGCACTCAATGGCGTGGCACTGGCGCTGTTTGTCCTGAGCACCATCGCTGCCGTCATTCGCGGCAAACGGCAGTCATGAACACCTATTTTTTCAACCTCGTAAAATGAAAGGAAATACCATGTCCCAACCCCATGCGCACCTCCATCTGCAACCTGACCAGATCTATCCGTTCGACGCTCGCGGCATCGCCAAGCGTTTCCGTCACGCGGCCATTTTCGGCGCGCTGGATGCGCTCACTTCCGGCGAAACCATGCGCTTCGTCAACGACCACGACCCCATCCCGCTGCTCAACCAGCTCACGCAGCGCTATGGCGAAGCCGTTTCCATCCAGTACCTGCAGCGCGAACCCGGCCAGATCGTGATCGACTTCGTGCGTACCTGATGCCGCTGCCTTTACAGGTTGCCATCTCCCTGCTGGCGTTCGCCGCCGCCGCATGCCTGTTGCTGACAGGCAAGGTCGCGGCGATTGCCGGCTATCACATCGTTTTCGCCATCGGCATCCTGCCGCTGATCCTCGCGGCGATGGCGCATTTCATCCCGGTTCTCACACGCAGCGGCAACGTCTCCCGCACCATCCGCTTCATCCCGCTTTTTGCATTGGCAGGCGGGGTACTTGTCGTGCTGTATTTCACTTTTCCCCAATTCGTTCCGACCGGGCATTACCTCGGAGCCATGGTGTCGGGCAGCGCCGTCGCAGCCTTCACCCTCTGGGCCGTCCGCCTGCGTCGCAAAACACTGGGCACGCCGCATCCCGGCCTGGACTGGTATCTCGCGGCGCTTGCGTGCCTGCTCATCGGACTATGCGCCATCCTCGCCGGCCACTGGTTGCCGGAGCAGCGCGCCGCGCTTCGTATGCTGCACCTCCATATGAACACGCTCGGCTTCATCGGCATCACGGCGCTCGGCACACTGCAAGTGCTGCTGCCCACCGTCGCGCAAAAGCCCGATCCGGACGCCGGCATCCGCATGCGCCTGCATTTGAAATGGATGGTCGGCGGGACACTGATCACCGCCGTCACCGTCGCCTGGCAACCGGCCTTTGCCTGGGTCGGGCTGGCCGTTCTCGCGTTTCCTCTGGCGGCCATC
>DATHWE010000198.1:0-16069 GCA_035460905.1 Methylophilaceae bacterium
GGCAGGATAATGAGTCTGACCAGTCGCAGATTGCGCAGGCGACAACGTCAGATTGAACTTTCTTTTTGAAACTGCAGTCCAGTATGTGCAAGTTTGCTAATATACAAGAACAGCGATCAGGAGAATGTTATGCGCATCATATGGGGTTACAAGCAGTTCATCACACTCATCAGCCTTGGCCTGGCTTATAGCGGAAACGCATTGGCCGAAGCGTCGGATCAGTTATGGCCGGCACTCAAGGAAAGTTTCTTTGCCGGAAAAACCATAGAACCGGCATCTTTCATCAAGCTGGAAGGCCCCAAGCGTGCTGAAAGCGGCGCCCAGGTACCGATCACTCTTACGATTGATAAAAGTATCGGCGAGCAGGATGCCATCAAGAAGGTCTACGTCATCGTCGACGCCAACCCGATTCCCTTGGCAGCGATTTACCACTTCACTGATCTGAGCGGCAAGCCGCAAATCTCCACCCGCATCCGCATGGAAACCGACTCCTACATTCATGCCGTGGGTGAAACGGTGGACGGCAAGCTATATATGACGGCCATCGCCATCCGCGCGGCCGGTGGCTGCGGCGGACTGGTCGATGGCGACGATACCGCGATTCGTGCTGCTGCAGGCAAGATCAAGATGAACGTTGAAGCGCCGGTGAAATTTGGCGAACCCACAGCCGCAACGTTCCACATCAAGCACCCGATGTTCACCGGCTTGCAGCGCGACCTGGTTTCAGGCGGTTACAAACCGGCCTTCTATATCCAGAAAGTCGCTTTCACCCATAACAGCAAGCCGGTGATGCACGCCGACTTTGCGGTTGGCGTTTCAGAAGATCCTTACCTGCGCTTCAGCTACTTGCCGGATAGCCCCGGCAGCCTGGAAGTAAAGGCTGATGACAATGAAGGAAAATCCTTTACTCAGGCAGTCGAGGTCAAAGGCTGAACTCGGGAAACGGCAATAAAAAAGGGCGCTCCAGGCGCCCTTCTCTTTTTCAGTTCACTCAGCCACGCAAAGACATCCGCTTCATCACATCGTCTTTATCCACCACCTTGTGCTTTATGGCTGCGGCCACATGCAACACAATAACAATGATCAGTAGCCATGCGGTGATTTCGTGTACTTCCGTAAAGATTTCACGCAGCTCCGGGTTATCGAGCCCCTTCACCAGAGGCATGCCGAACCACAAGATGCCCCACTTGCTGTAAATCGACATCACGAAGCCGCTGAGCGGCATTACCAGCATCAACAAATACAAGGCCTTGTGTCCGGCATCGGCAAGCTTCTTTTCCCAGGCCTTCATGGTATCCGGGAAAGCCGGGGCCATATGCGTAAACCGCCAGAAAACCCGAAACAGGATAATGGCCAGCAAGGTAACACCTATGGATTTATGCAGATTGAAATAAAAAGTACGCACCGATACGGGTTCGGGAAGCGTCATGGTATAGATGCCCAGGTTGAACAAATCGAAAGCGGCGGTTTTGGGGGCATCCTTGGGAAGCTCGTGCATCCAGAAGCCAAGCGCCAGCATCGCGATAATCAGCAAAGCGATCAGCCAATGCAGGATAATCGCTGTTTTCGTATAACGTTCTACGGTGTCGTTCATCAAATCCAGCCTGTCGTCGGTTAAACAATCCCCAGTATCTAAACCTGGAGCCCTGCCGAAATATACACTTTTTTGCCGGCATCAACATCGGCACAATGCCACTTGAGGCTATAAGCTTTGCAGAACCGCACCGTCACCCGACAGTCCAATCGGAAATGGCATAATGGCCCTGATTTGGTAATGCACTTTCAGGCTTCAAAAAGAGGAAAAAGTTTCATGCATAAAGCATTGATGTTATTTATCGGGATGTTTGCTTGCCTCGCTGCGCGGGCCGAGCCCTTGTCCATGGAGGAGGTGACATCCGGCGTCTACGTGCACCATGGTGTGCATGAAGACCTCGATCACGGTTATCACGGCGATATTTGCAATATCGGTTTCATTGTCGGCGAAAAAGGTGTCGCCATCATCGATAGCGGCGGCAGCCTGGCCGTTGGACAACGACTCAAGGAAGCCGTGCGTAAAATCACGCCATTGCCCATCCTTTATGTCATCAATACCCATGTGCATCCCGATCATATTTTCGGCAACGCAGCCTTTCTTGCAGACAAACCGGTGTATGTCGGCCATGCCAATCTCGCGAAAGCCATGGAATTACGCAAGGACGCCTATCTTCGCAATAATGCGACCTGGCTGGGAGATGCCGCAGCCGGCAGTGAAATCATCAAACCGACGCAAGCGGTTTCTACGTCGCTGGAGCTCGATCTGGGCGGGCGCATCCTGCTGTTGAACGCCTATCCGACAGCGCATACGAATACCGATCTTACCGTGCTCGACCACAACACATCGACGCTATGGAGCGGAGATCTGTTGTTCGTCGAACGCACGCCTTCCATCGATGGCGACATCAAGGGCTGGCTCAGCGTGATTGAGAAATTACGTACCGTATCCCCATTGCACGTCATCCCCGGACATGGCCCCGTCGTGACCGACTGGAACCTTGCTCTGAGCAATGAACAGCGCTACCTGAAGACACTGCTTGCAGACATTCGCAGCAGCATCAAGAATGGCGAATCCATGGAGCAAGCAATGGATTCGGCTGCTGCTGCCGAAAAGGAAAACTGGATCTTGTTCGATATCGTCAATCGCCGAAATGTAAATATCCTCTATCCTGCATTGGAATGGGAATGAGCCATGTCTCTACGTACATCCCTTTCATCCTGTTGTTTTTCCGAAGGCTTTCAGGAATAAGCTGCGATTTGCCTTGCTGCTATAATGCGGCCTTTTAACCATTCCTCAACGCAGCAGCCTTTCAGAAAAACATTTTCATGCCCGGCGCCGGTTTCATCAATAATCTCAAACATTACAGCTTGGCATGGGCCCTGGTGGTGTCGGTCATTCTGCATGCAGTTTTAGTCGGTTTCCTGCGCCCGATCAAGTTCGATGCACCGATTCAGAAGCCTCCATTGACGGTCGAAATCGTGCAGCCAAAACCCGAACCGCCGGATGAGATAGTGGCCCCGCCTGAACCCCCAAAACCGGAGCCGCCGAAGCCGGAACCTAAGCCCGAGCCGTCGCCCGTCAAAAAGCCTGCTCCTCCAAAACCTATTGAACAGCCTGCGCCGGCCAAGGTGCCGGATACGCCACCGCCCGCGGAACCGCCACGAACGGAACCGCCTTCACCGCCGGTGATCTCTGCTGCACCGGAGGTCGAGAAGCCGCCGCGTACATTCACCGCCCCTCCGCCCCCCCCGGAGCCGCCCAAACCAGTAGGACCGACAGAAGCGGATATCGAATCGGCACGGCAGGCGTATGGCAACTCGCTTAGCCGCGAAATCGGCAAGCACAAGCGTTACCCGCGCATCGCCCAAATGCGCGGCTGGGAAGGCACCGTACGCTTGCTGCTGGAAATAGATACCAACGGCAAGGTTGTTTCGGTCAACGTTGAAGAAGCTAGCGACCGCGAAGTATTCAATACCGAGGCGCTGGAAATGGTGAAAAGAATGGTACAGCCGCCGCCCATTCCCGACACCTTGCGCGGGCGCAGCTTCACTGTGCGCGTACCGATTTCCTTCCGCCTGGAATAAGCTTCGCGATTCATGACGCAGCGCAAACCAAAATCGCTGAAGCAATTGCTGCTGACCCATGAGCTGATCTTCATCCTGCTCATCGTGTTGGCCGGTGTCGCTGGCGCCACCGGCATTCACTACTGGCAGCAGGCTTCCTACGAATCATTGCGCATCAACCGCCTGATTCAGGAAATCCAGCAAACTCGCGGCGACCTCTACCGCCAGATGAAAGAGCTTTTCGACGCCTATTTTCTCGATGACACGCAAGCGCGTGCGGAGTACGACGGCTATACGCAGTCGGTAGAGCGACATTTCCGGGAATTGCGCGGTTTGGCGGTTGGAACAGAGGAGTTGGACGCCATCGCCCAGCTCGAACACAGTTACCGCGATTTTCTGCACGAAACCGGCGATATCCTGCATCGTCACAGCGAGATGCCCAGTGATGCATTGCGCAAGGCGTTGAATACCGATCTCGAAACCGGCGTTTTCAGCCGTTATGAAGCGATTTCGGCACACGCCGAACGCTTGCTGACCCTGAAGCAACAAGAATTGCAGAAACGGCTGGAAGATGCCAATCGCACTGCCATCGTCCTTCTCGCCATCCCCATCGGCTTGGCTGCACTGCTATTGATGTTTTCCCGCTTTTTCCTGAAGCGCGCCATTGTCCGGCCGATTTCAGACATCCTGCACGCCACCACGGAGATCAGCGCCGGGAGGCTGGAGCATAAAGCGCCTACCGAAGGCGCTGCTGAACTGGCGACACTGGCCGAGGCCATCAATCGAATGGCGGAGGACCTGGCACGCAGTCAGGAAGCCTTGGTCCGCAGCGAAAAGCAGGCAGCGCAAGGAGCCTTGGTGCCTATGCTGGCCCATAATATCCGCAACCCGCTCGCCAGCATCCGAGCAACGGCGCAGGTGGCGGATTCGCCGGAGCTTGACGATGAAACGCGAGAAGCCCTGACCGGCATCATCGATGCAGTTGACAGGCTGGAACGCTGGACCGGAGCAATGCTCGCCTATCTGCATCCGCTCAAGCCGCAGCCGGTTGCTTGCAGCCTGCAATCAATCATTCAGGGAGCACTCACTCCCTTGCAACAAAAACTCAGAGAAAAGGCGATGCTAGTGGATCTCCCATCTCTCGATAAAAACGATACCGTCACCCTGGATGAGCATCTGCTGGAACAGGTACTTTATAACCTGCTGATGAATGCAATCGACGCCTCCGCTACCGGAACTAAGATTTCCATCGCCTGTGAAATGTCAGCCGACCGGGTAGCTATCCACATCGCGGATCGCGGGGCAGGCATGCCCTTCAAACCTGACCCCGGAGCGCTTAGCCCAGGCCCCTCGACAAAACGTTTCGGAACCGGGCTCGGGATACCATTTGCGTTCAAGGCATGCGAAGCCTTGGGTGGCAGTCTCGCATTTCATCCACGCGAAGGCAGCGGAACAATCGTAAGCCTCAACCTTCCCCGCAATATCGAATAACCCGTTTTCTCAGCCGCATCGCCAGGTGTAGAGGTTCCGATAGTGCGCGCCTTGTTCATCCGAGATGGATTCGACCAGGGAAAACTCCTCGACTTTCCAGTCCGAAAGCATGATCGACTGCGCCTCGACAGGTTGCGCCAATTTCCTTAGCAAGGTCACATGTGGAGTGAATCCCCGTCGGTCGAATTCGATACCGGCATCACTCACCACCGAACGCAGACTCTCCGAAAGACTGAGCAACGAAGCCGCGCCATCCTCGGGTGCTGCAAAGGCAATCTGGTTATGACGCCAGCAGGAGATGCGTTGCAGGCAAAAAGAAAATGGCGCAAATTCCATTTCATCGACCCGCGGCCGAAGCTCCTCGATTTTGCTTCGCTGCACCTCCCCAAGAAAAAGTAGCGTGAGATGCAGCGTTTCCGCACGCATCACACGTCCGCCGAAGCGCTTCTGGTAGTGCACCGCCAGCGCATGCAGCTTGCGGCGCAACTCCGGGGAGGGCCACAAGGAAAAAAATACCCGCGCGTGCTCAGTACTTTTATTCTTTCCGGGAATATTCATCCGAATCTATTGCCTCGCCACTATTTTTTAACAACAATGACAGCGTTAAGCGTTAGACTCTCACATCATGTTGAATCAAGCCATACCCGATTTCGAACTGCCCGCTACCGGCAACCGGCAATTCAAACTTTCGCAATATGCCGGCATCAAGCTTGTTCTGTATTTCTATCCCAAGGATGCGACGCCCGGCTGTACCACCGAGGGCCAGCAGTTCCGTGATCTATATCCTAAATTCAAGGACGCTGGCGCAGAAGTCTTTGGCATTTCGCGGGACAGCCTGAAGTCACATGAGAATTTCAAGGAAAAACAAAGTTTTCCATTCGACCTGCTTTCGGATACCGAAGAACTAGCATGTACATTGTTTGGCGTCATCAAGATGAAGAACATGTATGGTAAACAGGTTCGCGGGATCGAACGCAGTACGTTCGTCATCGACGACAAAGGCGTATTGCGGCAGGAATGGCGTGGCGTGAAGGTTCCAAATCATGCCCAGGCGGTGCTCGATTTTATTCAATCAATCTAGGAAAGCTTTACTGGCATGGCAAAAAAAACCGGCGCCCACACCAAGCTGTTCGTTCTCGACACCAATGTATTGATGCATGACCCTTCCAGCCTGTTCCGTTTCGAGGAACACGACATTTACCTGCCCATGGTAACGCTGGAAGAGCTGGACAATAACAAGAAGGGGCTTACCGAAGTCGCTCGTAACGCCCGTCAAGCCAGCCGTAACCTGGAAGAAATTATCGGCCATAACTTGGTTGATCTGGAAAAAGGTTGTCCGCTTACCGTAAACAACAACAACTTCAGCACCGGCCGCCTCTTCCTCCAAACGCACGCTGTCAGTGTCGAATTGCCGATGCTGGCAGGAAGCAAGGCTGACAACCAGATACTGGGCGTTGTCGTTTATCTGCAGAAGCAATATCCGGAACGTCAGGTCATTCTGGTCAGCAAGGATATCAATATCCGCATCAAGGCCCGCGCCATGGGCATTCTCGCGGAAGACTACTTCAACGACAAGGTTCTGGAAGACACGGAGCTGCTATATACCGGCATGAAGGAACTGCCGGCCGACTTCTGGGAAAAGCACAGCAAGGCGATGGAGTCCTGGCAGGAATCCGGCAAGATGTTTTACCGCATTACTGGCCCGCTGTGCCAGAGCTTCATGGTCAACGAATTTGTCTACTATGAATTCGAAAAGCCCTTCCATGCCATTGTGCGAGAGCAGCAAGGCAAATCTGCCGTTTTGGAAGTAGTGAAAGATTTTACGCAGGCGAAGAACAATATCTGGGGCATCACCGCACGTAACCGCGAACAGAATTTCGCACTCAATTTGCTGATGGACCCCGATGTCGATTTCATCACCCTGCTGGGACAGGCCGGCACCGGCAAGACCCTGCTGACGCTGGCCTCTGCCCTGACTCAGACGCTGGACAAGAAAATCTACAGTGAAATCATCATGACGCGTGTAACCGTTCCCGTCGGTGAGGACATCGGTTTTCTGCCGGGCACTGAGGAAGAAAAAATGGCGCCATGGATGGGCGCGTTGGAAGACAATCTCGACGTGCTCAACAAAACCGATGATGAGGCAGGCGATTGGGGTCGCGCAGCGACGCAGGATCTGATTCGCACACGCATCAAGATCAAATCGCTGAATTTCATGCGCGGCCGCACGTTCCTTCATAAATTCCTGATCATCGACGAGGCGCAGAATCTTACTCCCAAACAGATGAAGACCTTGATCACACGTGCCGGCCCTGGCACCAAGGTCGTCTGCCTGGGGAATATTGCCCAAATCGATACTCCATACCTGACCGAAGGCAGTTCCGGCCTTACCTACGTAGTAGATCGCTTCAAAGGATGGCAACACAATGGGCACGTCACGCTCATGCGTGGCGAGCGCTCGCGCCTTGCCGATTTTGCCGCTGAGGTGCTCTAAGCGGTTGTAATTGCATTGCATGCAATTACAACCGCCATGATTTAATCATGAATCCAGGCTTTTACATTATTTTGATGGCGCAATTCCTGTCGGCCTTGGCTGACAATGCGCTACTGTTTGCCGCAATAGCCCTCCTTGTCGAGATGAGCGCACCCGAATGGCATACCCCTGTACTTCAGGGCGTATTTGTCATTTCCTATATCGTGTTGGCACCTTTCGTCGGTTCGTTCGCCGATTCGTTGCCCAAAGGGCGGGTAATGTTTATTTCCAATGCCATCAAATTCATTGGTTCGCTTGCGATGCTGATGGGTATGCCACCGCTGTATGCTTACGGCATTGTCGGCATTGGCGCTGCATCATACTCTCCGGCAAAATACGGCATCCTTACCGAATATCTTCCTCAGGACCAGTTGGTCAAGGCTAATGGCTGGATGGAGGGGACCACTGTCGCCGCCATCATTCTGGGCGCAGTCATCGGTGGCCATATGGCTTCGGTCGACCCTCGTCTGGCAATGATTGTCATCACCGTGCTTTATCTCGCGGCGGCCGGCTTCAATATGTATATCCCACACGTACCTATTGACCATAGCATCCCGAAGAAGACTCTGTTTTATTTGCTGCATGACTTCTGGCATGCGTTCTTTGCCCTCTGGCGCGACCCCCAAGGCCGCGTCTCGCTCGCCGTTACCACCTTGTTCTGGGGTGCCGGCGCCACCATGCGCCTTGTCGTTATCGCCTGGGCCGCCGTCGCCCTCAGCTTTGGCCTGGATAAATCTACTCAGCTCACTGCAATGGTCGCGTTTGGCATCGCATTCGGTTCCGTGTTCGCTGCCAAGTACGTCAAACTCGAGGAGTCGGTGAAGGTACTTCCTGCCGGCATACTCATGGGGTTTCTGGTCGCAGCAATGGTGTTTATCAGCGAGTGGCATATCGCCGCGCTGATGTTATTTGCCATCGGCGTTTTGGCTGGCTATTTTGTCGTTCCGCTCAATGCACTGTTACAGCACCGGGGTCATATCCTGATTGGCGCGGGACACTCTATTGCCGTGCAGAACTTTAATGAGAACCTGGGCATTCTACTGATGATCGGCGCCTACACCATGATGGTAAAAGCCGAGATGTCGATTATGTGGATTGTGCTGCTCTTCGGCGCATTCGTCAGCCTGACCATGGGCATCATTTACCGCCTATACCGTAACCAGCCTCCGTTGTATCACTCATAAAAAAGCCGCCTGAACAATCAGGCGGCTTCCGGTTTTTCTGCTTGTGTTACTTTGCTCAATGCAGTTTCACATGGGGCTCTGTACGGCGTGTAATCATTCTCGCGACCGTATCGAGTACCACTTTTGTCATGCCATGCAATGCATATAGATGCATCTTATAAAGCGATTGATACATAACTCGGGCCACCATGCCCTGAATGAACAGATCGCCCTTGGTCAGCCCACCCATCAAATTGCCGACGGTCGTGTATTTTCCAAGATTTACCAACGATCCGAAATCGCGATATTTATATTCCGGCAATGATTTTTTTCCATTGATTCGATGAATGACGCTTTTTACCAGCATGGAAGCTTGCTGGTGTGCCGCCTGCGCACGAGGCGGAACCAATTGTCCCTCGCCTTGAGCCGGCCACGGGCATGCTGCACAATCTCCGAATGCAAAAATATTCGGATCGAGTGTCGTCTGCAGTGTGGGTTTCACCACTAACTGATTGCACCAGTTGGACTCAAGCCCATCGATATTTTTGAGGAAGTCTGGAGCTTTAATGCCAGCAGCCCATACGACCAGCTTCGCTGGGATAAAATGATCCTCTCCAGTATATACGCCGTTGTTATCGACTTTGGTAACTCGCTTGCCAAGGTGCAGATCAACCTTAAGCCCTGTCAGCTGCTTCTGGACAGCAAGTGACAAATGCTCCGGCAAAGCCGGAAGAACTCTTGGAGCAGCCTCAATGACGCTGAGTCGAATATCGCGATCCGGATCAATGCGATCCAGCCCGTAAGCGGTCAATTCCCGCGTCGTATTATGCAGCTCCGCAGCCAACTCTACGCCCGTTGCACCGCCTCCAATAATGGCTACATCCAGTTGCCCTTGGCCCAGTGCCCACTCCTGCGTCTGAGCGCGAATGCATGCGTTTATCAACTTCTTATGGAAGACAGCCGCATCGGCCTGCGTATCCAGCGCAATACAATGCTCCTTAACGCCGGGCACCCCAAAATCATTGGAAACGCTGCCGACCGCAATAATCAAAGTATCGTACTTGAGTGAGCGGCGAGGAATGAGTTCCTTGCCTTGATCATCGAAGACCGGCGAAAGCGTGATTTCTTTCATTGTCCGACTCAGCCCTTCCATAGCACCGAGCCGGAACTTGAAATGATGCCATCTGGCTTGAGCAAGATACTCCAACTCATGCTGATCGATGTCCATACTTCCTGCTGCTACTTCATGCAGCAATGGTTTCCATAGATGAGTGGATGTCTTATCAACCAGAGTAATCGCAGCCTTACCGCTCTTCCCTAGTTTGTCACCCAGGCGAGTGGCCAACTCGAGGCCACCCGCGCCGCCGCCGACAATCACCACATGATGCGGTGTTACCAGCGATTGGGATTTGAATGCCATAAATGCCCTTCCCTTGTTTTATTCTTATTCGTTTCCGGTCATGCTGCCGTGTGTTCTGACCCACGCAATGATTTTTAATGTTTCATCGACTGAAAGCCCATTGTTGGGGTCTGTTGGGTCCATCAGTCCTTTGCCTTTAGCGCCCATACCGCCATTCGTTCCATGCCAAATTGTTTCAAACATGCCCTTATTGCTAGCATCCTTGGCATATTTAAAATCCGGACCATGCAAGCTCGGACCTGTTTGACCTTGTGCATCGCCGCCATGGCATTGCGTGCAGGAATATAACTGGAAGAGCTTCTTTCCCCTCTCAGCGGCCTCCTGATTTCCTACATAGGTATTCTTCCCCGAGCTCATGAATTCCTTGGCTGCAGGAGTATCGAACAATTCTGGTTTGATCTCCAGCGGCTTGCCGTCCTGAGTCGTTACGAATTTAACCATTTCTGCATCCGAGCCTGACTTGGACGCTGCACTTGAATCTGTACCATCAGTACCAGCATTCTTTCCGCAAGCAGTAATTCCAAATGACAGCAGCATGACAATAACCGTGACTTGCAACTTTTGCATAAGTTTCTCCTTTGGATCGAAGTCGTTTTATTCTAACCTGAAGCTTCAGCCGAGATATAAAGAAAACGGCCACAAAAGTGGCCGTTTATCAAAACTCCAGCGCTTACTTCAGCCAGGGTTTGGATGGGTCACTGCCCTTGAAGCTCGCACGCAGCCAGCCCATGATTTTTAGGATTTCATCGGTGCTCAGAAGTTCCGGATTTCCTGCTGGTTGTTGGTGCCATGCGGGCATACCGGCATCGCTACCATTGGCAATGGTTTCGAACATACCTTTATCCGTTTGGTGCTTTGCATACTGCCAGGTGTCGTCGATAATGCTCGGGCCTGTCTGACCACCGGCGTTACCGCCATGGCACTGCGTACAGGAGTAATAGCCGAAAAGCTTTTTACCAGCCTTGGCCTTTTCCGGGTCTGCAACGAACAGTTTGGTATACGGGTTCTTGCAGGTTTCCAGGAATTGCTTGGCTTCAGCAGAATCCTTATCGGTAGGCTTGATTGTGAACGGAGCATTACCTGCCTTCGTGGACTCAAACTTGCATTCTGCATTCGCTTGAAGAGGCATCAAGCCTGCAACGGCGAGCATAGAAACAAACAAAGTCATCTTACCTACTACCATCTTGCCTTTCATAACATCTCCTCGGTTATTAATTAAAACCTGTTGAATCTATGCAGTCTGCAATAACTCAAGCTGTAAACAAATAACGAAATAACGCCGACATGGTTGACAACGCATGTCGGCGGTTCAACTACTTAATTAATGGAATTTCGGAATCGCGTCGCCGCGTTCTTCAGTCTCTCCGCGTTTTTCTATAACCACGGGCACATGCGGAATCCCGTATTCGTCCAGAATTTTGACAATATCTGCTTGGCGACGATCAAGCACATCTTGAATCATTGCAAGACGTTCTTTATCTCTTTTACGCACACCGACTGAAATATTCCAATACGACTTCCCGTGCACGTTAGTTTCAGCATATTCCGGCGCTGGTACAACGACTAATTCCGTTGACGCCTTTTTCGCGTAATAACCTGCAATAGGACCCCAAACAATCGCCACGTCAATCTCGCCCTTAACCACGTCATCTATCAACAGGCTTGGCGGCTGATTCAGATCGCGCCACAGACGATAGGGCTTCGAATTTCCCAACAAACCCTTATCCTCCAATGGACGAGTCGGCGGGGTCATTCCTACAAGCCCAATAACAGCCTTCTTCAAATCCGGCGAATCGTAATCGGTAATTTTCATCCCGCTATCTTTACGATATACGAACACATAACCAGAACGATAGTATGGCTTTGAAGTGAGCATCATATCGTTACCTGCAACCGTACCGATCATGACATCACAACGTCGGGCATTGAGCGTATTACGCACAAACCCGAATCTATCTACCCAGAACTGATACTCCAGCCTTTTTCCGAGGTCTTTAGCGATCAATTCCGCAATTTTATTCTCAAATCCCTCTTGCTTGTCATTGGACCAAGGCAAGTTATCTTTGTCCGCGCACACGCGGAAAGCAGTTGGATCCTCTGTGCGGGTTGGTTCCCCACCACGTCCGGTTTCAGGATCCACCGCAAGTTCTTGACCAGCCCCGGCATAAACATTTGCAGCCATCATACAAAAAGCTGCCGTTGCTGCAATCTTATTTAATTGTTTCAACATTACACTTCACCTCATCGTCAGTTAGTTATGTTGCTGTTGCAGACAAAAAGCACCCCGCCGAAGCGGGGTGCTTATGTGACACACTAACTAACGGTTAGTTCTATAACTATCGGTCTTTCGACTTCAATTACAGAGAGAACACGTTCAGTACACCGCCGCCAGGAGCAGCATTGTACTTCGTCAGTTCCTTGTAGCCGCCAGCAGCACCGAGTGCATCGGTGTCATTGGTCAGGCCCAGGTTCATCGCCACGCCAGCCCAGCCGCCGATACCGGACAGCACGCCAACGTATTGCTTACCCTTGTGGCCGTATGTGAAGGCATTGCCGATCACACCGGAACCAACTTGGAACTTCCACAGTTCCTTACCATTCTTGGCATCAACAGCCTTGAACCAACGGTCCAGAGTGCCGTAGAACACGATGTCAGAAGCAGTTACCAGCGAGCCACCCCAAGCAGAGAACTTCTCCTTGTTGTACCACACGGACTTGCCCTTGATCGGATCCCAAGCTTGGAAGCCGCCCATCACGCCATCCGGACCAGCAAACATGGTCAGAGTAGCGCCAACCCACGGTTGACCAGCAACATACTTGGACTCAACCGGTTCGTAGGTCATACAAACGTGGTTCAGCGGGATGTACATCAGGCCAGTCTTCGGCGAGTAAGAAGCCGGTTGTTGGTCCTTCACACCCAGAGCTGCCGGGCAGATACCCTTGGCATTGTAGTCTTGGTGAGTGGAGTACTTGGCATTCTTAAGCGGAACGCCAGACTTCATGTCAACACTGTCAGCCCAGTTGATGAAGGGGTGAGCCTTCTCAGCAACAACCAGGGAACCGTTAGCTGCATCGAATGTGTAGTTGAAACCGTTACGATCGGTGTGGAATGCATACTTCTTGCCACCCTTGTCGAACAGGATCACTTCGTTGATGCCGTCATAGTCCCACTCGTCGTGAGGAGTCATTTGGTAGCCCCACTTGGCGATACCAGTGTCAACATCACGTGCGAAGATGGTCATGGACCACTTGTTGTCGCCAGGACGAACGTCCGGGTTCCATACGGACGGGTTACCGGTACCGTAGTAAACCAGGTTGGACTTGGCATCATACGGCCACCAGCCCCAAACGGAACCACCACCATGTTGCCAGCCATCCTTGACAGCTTGCGGCTTGAGCCAGGTCTTGACGCCGAGGTCAGTTTCCGGGAACTTCAGTTGGTCCTTGGTCAGAGCCTTGAAGGAGCCGCCTTCCTTGTTGCCGCCAGCGACGTCTTGGTAGACGGACAGTGCGCTGTAGTGAGGATTATCCTTGTTGAAATCCTTGCCGATCAGAACTTCGCTATCCGGGCCGGTGCTGTATGCCTTCCATGCCAGGGAGCCGTCCTTCAGGTTGTATGCAGCGATGAAGCAGCGAACGCCGAATTCAGCGCCGGAGCAACCGGTCAGAACCTTGTCCTTGATTACGTGCGGAGCATTGGTGTTAGTTGCGCCGACCTTAGGATCGGTGTTCTTAACATCCCATACCTTTGCGCCAGTCTTCGCATCCAGAGCGACCAGCATACCGTCGTTCTGTTGCAGGAAGATCTTGCCATCGCCGAAGCCCAGACCACGGTTCACGTTGTCGCAGCACAGAACTGCTTGAACGGACGGATCCTGTTTCGGGAAGTAGGACCAAACGATCTTTTGATTGTCGTTCAGATCCAGTGCATACACGTTGTTCGGGAAAGCGGTGTGAACGTACATCATGTTGCCGACGACAACCGGGGAACCTTCGTGACCACGGTTAACACCGGTAGCGAATGTCCAAGCTGCCTTCACGTTCTTCACGTTGCCCTTGTTGATTTGGGACAACTTGCTGTAGGCCTGATTGTCGTGCTGGCCACGCGGGTGTGCCCAGTTGTTGGCATCGGCCATCGCTTTTTCTTGATCTGCTGCTGCCATTGCTGCCATCGGCATTGCAATGGTCATGCCAGCGGCAAGACCCAGAGCGATCTTGAGTTTGCTCATCTCCATGTTCAATCTCCATAGTAGTTACAACTAAGGGTTAATAAAGTAAAGCTCTCCAGTAGCGAGTTACCCTTGTGCCGGGTTATACGCGCTCCCGTCAAACCTTACTTTTCGCAACACCTAAATGTGTGCTGACTGCATGGTAGATCAGTCCAAATCTATTTGCAATACCACAATCGCAAATTTATTAGGCCCTTGAAATACCCACCATACGGCGGTGCTATCATAGGTATAAACTTACTCCGACACAATATCGCCGCACTCAATCAGCATACCTTTATGCCCAATCCTGACGAACTTCTCCATCCGGCCCTTGATCCCTACAATCATGGAATGCTGCAGGTATCTTCATTGCATAGCATCTATTACGAACAATGCGGTAACCCTGACGGCAAACCCGTCATAGTTTTGCATGGCGGCCCCGGCAGTGGCTGCACGCCCATGCAGCGCCGCTTCTTCGATCCAGCCGCTTACCGGATCATTCTCTTCGATCAGCGGGGCTGTAAACGCAGTCAGCCGTTAGGTTGCATCGACGAGAATACAACTCACTTTCTCATGCAGGACATCGAGGTACTTCGAAAGCATCTTGGCATTTCGAAGTGGATGGTATTCGGAGGCTCCTGGGGAAGTACGCTAGCCTTGGCTTATGCGCAAGCCTACCCGGACCCGATCACTGAACTCGTTCTAAGGGGAATTTTTCTATGTCGTCCGCAGGAATTGGACTGGTTTTTTTATCAAGTCAGACACTTCTTTCCCGATGCATGGGATAAGTTTGCAGACTTCCTGCCTGATGAGGAACGCAAGGACATTCTGGCGGGTTATCGAAAACGAATATTTTCCGACGACAAAACCACGGCTCTCATTGCCGCAACTAATTGGAGTAATTTCGAGGCTGACATAATGAGCCTGATCCCAACGGCTCCAGGGGCTGCAATACCATCACCCGATGACGAAGCCACCATAGGTCGCGCGCGCGTTCAGCTACACTATTTATCCAACAATGGATTCATCGATGGCCAGGAAATATTGGATCATATTGATGTGATCCGGCAGGTCCCAACCAAAATCATTCAAGGTCGATATGACATGGTCTGCCCTCCGTATACCGCTTATGAATTACATAAGGCATGGCCGGAGGCCGAGTTCACCATGATCCCCGATGCCGGCCATTCGGCCATGGAGCCGAGCATCATCTCTGCATTGATGAGTGCAGTAAAGTCTTTCCATCGCCAATAACTTGGACAAATGTCATGTCTATTCAGCAAATTCCGCTTGTGCCGCCCATATGCATTACGCCCGACCACTCCGCGCTTGATGCTTTACAGCTTCTTATTGAGTATAAGTTCAATCATTTGCCGGTCTGTCTTGACGGCAAATTTCTTGGATTGCTCAGCATAAATGATCTGCTGTTACAGGCCATTCCCATGAGCGCAAAAATCGAGGGGGGCCTTACTGACCTGAGCTTTGCCGGTGACGCATTAGGTTTGCTGTCATCCATGATGGACCAACTAAAACTTCTTAACGCCGGCTCCATAATGCACAGCCCCGCCGTGACCTTGCCGGAGAACTGCCCCCTTCTGGAGGCCGCCCTTCTTTTAAGCAAGAGCGACTCGCCCCTCCCGGTGCTCGATGAGCA
>DATHWE010000199.1:0-2269 GCA_035460905.1 Methylophilaceae bacterium
GCGACGCTTTTCGGCGACGAGGCCAGCCCGAAGCATGCGGTACCGGCCATCATGCTCAACGGCATGCTGGATAAAGCCGTTCCGCAGCAGGGCGGCGCGCCTGGCGGGCGCTTTTCGGAATCCTGGGATGGCACGCCGGCAAAACCTGCGCTGGATCAGGCCGCATTCTGGGCCAGGACAAACGACTGCACGGGTACTCCCGAGCCGCAGGATCGCGGCGCGTTTACCCTGCGGCAATACCGCTGCCCCGATAACAAGGCGGTTGAAATTTACCTGATTGAGGACAACGGCCATGCCTGGCCGGGCGGGCAAGCGGGGAGCCGCCGGGGCGACAAGCCAAGCTCATCCGTGAACGGCACTGACGTGATTTGGGAGTTTTTCAAGACACGGAGCAAGCAGTCCCGGTAATCTCTCGCGTCCCCCTTCTCAATACTTTCACACCGCGTCAGAAAAATGGAAATCATGAAGCATCTCATCGCAGCATTCGTCATGTTGTTTACCGTGCACGTCCATGCTTCCGACTGGGTAGATAGCCCCGCCGTAGGTGAGCTTTTCAAGACTGCCGGAGTGACGGGCACCTTCGTGCTTTACGATGTCAGCAATCAGAAGTTGATCGGACACAATTGGGTTCGCGCCGAGGCACGTTTCATTCCAGCCTCCACGTTCAAGATTCCCAACTCGCTGATCGGCCTTTCCTCGGGCGCAGTTCAAAGCGTGGATGAAGTTCTGCCCTACGGCGATAAACCGCAGCGCTTCAAGTTCTGGGAAAAGGACATGGGATTGCGCGACGCCATCAAAATATCCAATGTGCCGATCTATCAGGAGCTGGCCCGACGCATCGGGCTGGAGCGCATGCGCGAAAATGTGACGAAACTCGATTACGGCAACATGGAAATCGGCGAGACGGTCGATAACTTCTGGCTGGCCGGCCCTCTCAAGATTAGCGCTGTCGAGCAAACCCGGTTTCTTGCCAGGCTGGCGCAGGACGAGCTGCCTTATCTGTTGGACATTCAGAATACTGTTCGAGAAATCATCCGCCTGGAGCAAGGCGAAAACTGGACGCTATTCGCCAAAACCGGATGGGGTGGCGACACTATGCCGGAAATCGGGTGGTGGGTCGGCTGGGTAGAAAAGGAAGGTCGCGTTTACGCATTTGCGTTGAATGTCGATGTTTATCAGGCATCCGATGCGGACAAACGCATACCTTTGGGCAAGGCCAGCCTGAAAGCCTTGGGCGTATTGCCTTAAAGCTAGGCCAGCAGCGCTTATGGCTGAGCCGTACGCTCCGACTTGCGATCCCCGGCCTCTTCCAAAAGCCTGACCTCCTGCTGCGGGAGCGGAATGACGATATTTCTGCTTTGAAAAGCCTCGACGATGGCCTTATTCACCTCGCCTCTTGTCTGGATGTAATCCGGCACGCTGACCCACGGCTTGACGGCAATGGTGATCGAGAAAGGCGCGAGCGTGCTGACGGCGACAACAGGGCGCGGATCTTTCAACGTGCAGGGATGCGCTTGCAGCAACTCATTGACTACCGCCAGCGCCTTATCCAGATCGGTGTCGTAAGCGACGTTCACTGCTATATCGAGCTGCCGTATCTCGCCGTAATTGTGCAATATCTCGCCGACGATCTTGCGGTTGGGAATCACCAGCTGCGACAGGTCCGGATGGCTGAGCACCGTTGAAAAAAGGCTGATATTCTCGACCCGGCCCTCTTCACCCACGATGGAAATATATTCGCCGACGCGGAACGGCTTGGTAAAGATAATCGTCAGCCCGGCCACGATATTGCTGAGCACACCCTGCATGGCCAGCGCGATGCCTGCCCCGGCCACACCCAGGCCGGCGATCAGCGGCAACAGTTCCACACCGAGATTCTGGAGCGCCATGATCGCGAATAGCGCGAGGATGAGTATCCGCACGATGCGCACCAGCAACTCGCGCACCGGCGGCTCAAGATGGAATTTGTTGAACCCTCTATCGGCAACCTTGCCGGCCCAGCGCCCTGCATAGAAGCCAGCCACGATAATGGCTACTGCAACCAGCACCTTGGGGCCAAACCGGACTGCCAAATCAATGAGCTCGCGCTGTACGTGACTCAGAGTATCAAGTTGATCGTTCATAAAGTCTTTCATTGAAAAGGCATAAAATTAGTCAAATGTAGACTAATGTCTAGTCCGATTGTACTTGTTTTAGTTCCAGCGTCCGACAGCCAACGTTGGACGCCACAGAGAGCGAGGTGATTCCATGTATTACATCGTTGAAACCA
>DATHWE010000200.1:0-8126 GCA_035460905.1 Methylophilaceae bacterium
TGCCGGCGTGCCATCCCAGGATTCCGAAAAGCGCCCGCCAGGCGCGCCGCCCTGCTGCGGAACGGCTTTATCCAGCATGCCGTTGAGCATGATGGCCGGTACCGCATGCTTCGGGCTGGCCTCGTCGCCGAAAAGCGTCGCCACCACGGGCGCGATGGCGGCCAGGCGGTGCGAGAGTGCGATGCCCAGTCGGTGCGTCATCATCCCGCCGTTGGACATGCCGGTCGCGTAAATCCGCGTCGGATCGACCGGATAGTCCTTGATGAGCTTGTCGATCAGCGCATCGATAAACGCCACATCGTCCACCCGGTGCTTCATCGCATAACCGCAGCAGTGGCCCGCATTCCAGGTCTTGAGCTTGTCCCTGAAGCGGCTGCTGCCCTCGGGGTAGACAACAATGAACCCCTCTTTTTCTGCTTTCTCGGTAAAGCCCGTCATTTTCTCGGCGTTGTCGGCATCCCCGCCGCCGCCATGTAGAACCAGGACCAGCGGCACCGGCTTTCCGCTTTGCATCGCACCGAGCGGCGCGCGGACTACATAGCTGTGTGTGGTTCCGTTAACCGTCAGGGTCTGGCGTTCGGGGGCGGGCGCGGCCAGGGCGGTGGCATCCAGGCATGAAATCAGGCCTACGAGTGTTGCGGCGATAAATGGTTTATTGAGTTGCATTTTCATCACTCAATGATCAAATTCGTTTCTGTCTACTGGAGCCGGTCGCGAATCTTGCTGATTCCCGCTTCCGCGCATTGATCATCAAGATGCCCACCAGGCGCGCCGCCGATTCCGATACCGCCAATCACTTCCTCGCCGGCACGGATCGGCATGCCGCCGCCAAGAATCAGTAGTCCATCGATCATCGGCAGCGTGGCTGCCCCGGGGTTCTTTTGAACGATTTCGAGCAGTTTGCTGGTGCCTTCGCGCAGGGAGGCTGCGGTGTAGGCCTTGCGGCGGCTGGAGTCGAGGGTGTGCGGGCCGGCCCCGTCGGCGCGGAGTTGGGTTTTGAGTTGGCCAGCGCGGTCGACGACCGCTACCGAAACCTTCCATCCTTTGGCGGAGCAGAGTTGCAGCGCGGTGGTGGCGGCTTCGTTGGCGAGGGCGAGGGAAATGTTTTTTTGTTGCAGGATGTCTTGAGCGCTGGCGACGGTGCCAATGGCGCATAGGGTTATGACAAAAGCGACTCGGGATAAACGGTGATTGAACATTTTCAGTCTCCTTTTTTGTAGCGCAGGCCTTGTCTGCATACCCCTCACCCCAACCCTCTCCCGCAAAGGGAGAGGGAGTCAAAGGGTGGATACATGAGCTGGAACGCGATTATTCGCCGACATGCAGCAGCAACCCTTTCTGCCTCGCTGCATGGAAAAACGCCAGAAAAGCCGCGATTCCTCCGGCGAGATACAGCACGTTCATCCATGCTGCCGTGACCAGCATGCCGACGTTAAACGTCTGGTGAAACAGCAATTCGCGCAGGCCTTCGAACACATGGCTGGAAGGCAGCGCCCATGCCACGGGCTGCAGCCAGTCGGGCAGCACGCTGATGGGGTAATACACGCCGCTCAGGGGTTGCAGTGCGAAGATGGCCACCCAGGCGATGCTTTCCGCGCCGAGGCCGTAGCGCATCACCACGCCCGCGACCAGGAGGCCGATGGCCCAGCTCATGAGGATGAGGTTGAGGAAGAACGCGATCAGCGGCAGGCCCAATTCGAACACGTTGTAGTCAAAAAATGGGATCGCTACCAGTGCCGCACCTCCGACGCCGATCAGCGTGCGCAGCAGGCTCATCAGCAGCAGCGAGCAGACCATTTCATACGGGCGCAGCGGGCTGACGAACAGGTGGCCGAGGTTGCGCGAGTACATTTCTTCCATGAACACCAGCGCGATGCCGAGCTGGCCGCGGAACAGCACGTCCCACAGCAATACGGCGGAAAGCAGCACGCCGGTGGCCTGTGCGACGTAGCTGCTGTTCTGCGCGAGAAATAGCGTAATGAAGCCCCACAGCACCATCTGCACCGTTGGCCAGTAGATCAACTCCAGCACGCGCGGCCACGAGGCGCTAAGCAGGTACAGGTGGCGCAGCACCATCGCCCCCATGCGGCGCGGCGAGAAAGGGATATCGGGTAGGGTTGTTTCGCTCATGCGGCGGCTTCCTGTGGGCGGCGGGCGATGTCGATGAAGACTTCTTCCAGGTTTTTGAGACCATAGCGCGCGATCAATTCATTGGGCGAGCCGCTGTCGACCACTTTGCCGCGTTTCAGCATCACCACGTCGGAGCACATGCGCTCCACCTCGGCCATGTTGTGCGAGGCGAGCAGGATGGTCGCGCCGCTGGTGCGCTGGTAGTTCTCGAGATAGCCGCGCACGTAGTCGGCGGTATCGGGGTCGAGCGAGGCGGTGGGTTCGTCCAGCAGCAGCAATTCGGGTTCGTTCAACAGCGATTTTGCCAGCGCCACGCGGGTTTTCTGGCCGGCAGATAATTTGCCGTAAGGGCGGTTGAGCACATCGGCCAGGTCAAGTTCGCTGGCAAGCTGCCGGATGCGTCGGCGCACGTCGCGCAGCCGGTAAAGATGCGCGTACACCGTCAGGTTTTGCCGCACGGTCAGGCGCTGCGGCAGGTCGACATAAGGCGATGAGAAATTCATGCGGTGCAGCAGCTTGTAACGGTGGTGCAGCATGTCTTCGCCAAAGACGCGGATGCTGCCGGAAGTGGGCAGCAGCAAGCCGAGCAGCATGGCGATGGTGGTGGTCTTGCCCGCGCCGTTGCCGCCCAGCAAGGCGCTCGTGACGCCGCGTTGCACCGTAAAGTCGATGCCGTCGACGGCCCTCACACTGCCGAATATCTTGGTGAGGCCGGAAACCTCGATGACGTGATCAGAAGCCATATGTGAAAGTGCGCAGGGGTACATGCATAGAACCTGAAGCTTACTCGAAAAGTTCCTGCGATGCTTTGGGGCAATCACTTACGAACGCTTATATCCAGCCCCAGTTCATTAGGTCGCCCATCCTTAGCGGAAGGCGCTCGTTTGCATCCACATTTTTGTAGGGCGGGAGGAGTAATGTATACGCACAACTTATACGGACTCTCGGGTGTCCTACGTAAACCTAATACTCATACGCAGCGTTATTGGAAATATACATACCAGCTGCAGGAGCATTCTCATGCTTTCCTTATCCCGCTTGATTTCATTGTTCATGGTGCTGACGGCCATAGCCGTTTCGGCACCGGTTTCTGCGCAAGATGACGATCCCGCAGCGGTTAGCCCGTTGCGGCTAAGCTACCTCGAAGGCGACGTCGGATTCTGGCGCTACGGCGCGGAGGATTGGACAGACGCGCGGCTCAATACGCCGCTTGCCGCCGGAGACGCACTCTATGTCGATGGCGAGGGCACACTGGAATTGCAGCTCAGCAGCCGCGCCTTCATCCGGGCGAGCGACGACTCCGAACTCAGCATCGTCAACCAGACCGCCGACTTCCTGCAAATCAAGGTTACGGCAGGCCGCGTGTCGCTCGATTTGCGCACGCTGCCGTCCGGCTATGTCATCGAGCTGAACACCCCGAATTCCGTATTCACCATCGAACGCGCCGGCTATTACCGCGTAGAGGTCAACGGCGACGTGCGCTTCATTACCCGGCGCGGCGGCCAAGCGACCATGGTGCCTGCCGGCGGACAGCCGATGAGCATCTACCCTTCGGAAGAAATCGTCGTCGAAGGCACCACAGTTGCCCGCGCCGAAACCTATGTTGCGCCGGAGCTCGACGGCTGGGATCGCTGGAATTACGACCGCACCGAAGACCTGATCGATGTGGCGAGTGAGCGCTATCTGTCGTCCGACATCGCCGGTGCCGCGGACCTCGATCGCTACGGCCGCTGGCGTGTCGTGCCCACTTACGGCACGGTATGGGTGCCGGATGGCATGGCGCACGGCTGGTCACCTTACAGCACCGGCCGCTGGGTGTGGGACCCGTACTATCAATGGACGTGGGTCGACGACTCACCATGGGGCTGGGCGCCGTATCACTATGGCCGGTGGGTGTATGTGAGTGGTTACTGGGCCTGGGCGCCGGGGCCGGTCGTGCGGCGCGCGGTGTATAGCCCGGCGCTGGTCGCGTTCTATGGTTTCGGCAGCGGCGTTTCGATCTCCATAGGCGGATCGATCGGCTGGGTCGCGCTCAGTTGGGGCGAACCCTTGGTGCCGTGGTGGGGCCGCTCGCATTTTATCGGCCGTCCGTACTGGGGCGGCTGGGGCGGACCGCGCGTGGTCAATAATGTGGTCATCAAGAACACCACCATCGTCAACGTCACCAACATCACCTACGTCAACACGCGCGTCAACAATGCCATCGTCGCTGTCCCGCGCGAAAAATTCGGCAAAGGCTACGTGCAAACCTCGCCGTCGCCTATCGTGCAGACGGAGAAACGCACACCCGTGCGCGGCGCATTGCCCATCAAACCCGAGTCGGCCAGCGTGATGATAGGCTCGCCAGGCAAGGTGCGTCCGCCAGAAAACGTACTCACCAAACCCGTCGTTGCTACCCGCCAGCCGCGCGAACACAAGGTGCCGTGGAGCGTCAGCTCGCCCAAGGCGGAAACCCGGGTGGTAAAACCGGAGGCCGCCGGGGCGAAACCAAGCCCGAAGGCGAAGCCTGAGGAACGCTATATCACCGTACCCAAACGTTCCACGAAGGAACCCGGCCGTCCGCAGACCGGCGAACGCGCCGGCGACGAACGCCCCCGTCCGCCAGACCCGTCGCGTTTCAATGAAAGACGCGAATCGTCGCCCGCTTTCGATAGCCGCTCGCCGCGGGAAGAAGCGCCGCGTGAAATGAAGCCATTGAAAGAACTCAAGGAGCCTTCCGCCCCGTCGCAAAATCGGATACCCGGTCAGCCGCGCGACACGATGGAGCCGAGAGAACCGCGCGTCGCCGTGCCAGAGGCCATGCCGCGTCAAGATCGCGAAGAAGCCTCGCAACGCATGATGCGCGAGCCCGAGCGCGACCGTCCGGAAAGCATAGATCGGCCGCGCGCCACACCGGAGCGCGAACAACCTGTACAGCGCGGCCCCGAACGGAATCGCCCGGAAAGTGTAGAACAGCCGCGCGCGGCGCCCGAGCGCGAACCTCAACGGGATCGTCCGGCTAGCATCGACCAGCCGCGTGCCGCACCGGAACGCGAACAACCCATGCCGCAACAACGCGCCGTGCCAAGCAGGGAGCGCGAACCAGCTCCGGCTGCGCGAGAAGTTGTGCCTGATCGCCGCGAGCCCTCCCCAACTCCGGCGCGAGTCGAACGGGAAAGCGGAAGAGCCGGCGGAGAGGTCCGCCAAGAGCGCAGTACTGAACGCTCCGATCTCCCCGGCAACCCCGCCAATCGCATGTACCGCGCGCCTGAGAAAAAGCATGAGCCGAAAGAGAAGGGCAGTCAGGCGGTTCCGGGGAAGTGATGTACAAAGAATCCTTATGGCGTGAGCTGGCTGGTGAGGTGCCATAGCTTTTCGGCAACGGTTTTGCGCTGCCGCTGTCCTACTTCCATTCCAATCATTCTGCAGCAGATGTTCTGCCGCAGGAGGCTCCCATGATGATGCGAGTACGATTCCCAACATTGCTGTTTATGCTGATGGTCCTCTGCAGCATGCCTGCGATGGCGGCTGACTCTTCAAAGAAAATCATTATCGTGCCGGTGATCCCCGGCGCCGCAGAAACAGTGCAAGGGTCTGGCGAACCGGCATCCCAAGATGAGATGGATGAGCCCCGGGTGCAGAGAAAAACACCGGAACCGCGCGACCCCACTCGCGGAATGTACGACCCCGAGACCGCGCGGGAAGGCGATGCCCGCACCCTCAATCAATTATCCCGTGACCGGCTGAATCTTGAAGGCAAGCGGAGCCGCAGTCTGAACGACCTGTCGAGCCCGCTACGCGAACGCCGCAGTATCGACCAAAGCCGAGGACGCTTGGGAGCCAAGGAACGCGCTTACGGCACCTCGTCCTTGAGAAATCGGCTGAGCGTCCCCGATTCCAGAAGAGATTACCGCATCGAAAGTACTCGACCCGACCTGCGTCAGGAATACATCGAAGAAAACGGCAGTGCTGATTACCGGGTTTATCGCACGCGGTAGCAGGAAACTGAAGAGGAGCTTGCTCACCTCATCACTGCGCTATCTGTTCAAGTGATCACGGCTGACTTACGAAGTCTAGACGCTTGAATGCAGAAAAACAGCCTTGGTTTGTCATGGCTAATGCTACCCAGCGTTGATGAGTTTGTCAGGATTTATCTTTGGCGAAACTTAACAATCTTCCCTCCCCTGTCCGGATGCCACGCATAGGGGATATTCCTCACGGGCTTTTCCCGAAACCAAGACACCTGCACGTCTATCTCGCCAATCGAGTAGTACCATGTTGCCGCCTCGCATACACCCGCATATTCCTTTGCATGGACTTCTGACGGCCCTAAGTAGAGTCCCGACTTACTGGCAACGTTTCTCATGTTGAAGCTGAGATAAACGTTGGGGTGAGGCCGATCTTCCATGATACTTCTCGAAAACTCGGAGAGATCAATAGGCATATTTTCGTCGGCTATGCGGCACCCAAATAGCTTCACAAAAAATAGGTGAAAGTTGACTGATTGCCTGCCAACCGCGCCAGGGAAAGCGGACTGAAGTTTGAAACGTCTCGTCTTTTTTACAGTATTCCAGCTATCGATGAGTTCATTGCGAAGAGCGTCCCAAGCGTTGTCGTACTCGGCTGTGCGCGTATCGTTGCAGCGGCAACAAATCACTTTTGACGTTTTAAGCTTGTTTGATCGCGCGCTGTGAATCCGAACGTTTCGATGGGTATCACTATGAAGAAATACGGGAGTTTCAGGCGAAACTTTTCCGAAGAACCGACGGATGTCGCTCGCCTTTACCCTGTGCTCTCCAGAGTCAGCATTATCGCCACAGATCCAACAATGCATTTTCAGACTAACGTTTGACGTACGAACGCAAGAGCAGCTGGAATGGATTCGGCTGAGTCACTTCGTCAGGCGCAGCGGTTGCAGTGCATTTAGAGCTGTTTCCTTGGCCACAGGAGTAATCGCAAATGCACCACCACATTCCTTTCCTCCAGACTCAATGGCCATCCCGAGAACGCCGCCAACCAAGCCACTGGCCAAGCTTCCTGAGCGAGGCAATACTTGGAGATAGTATTCAGTGGCTGGCAGGAGGTTAAGCACAACATCACATTTTCCGGGAGCATCCCACATGTCGGCTGTGAGAGTGTGTTGCCCAGCTTCAACATCAAAGATGTTAAACCCTTTGTAGTCGACGTTGCCAATCACATTCTTGTCGAGAGTGAGACGGACAGCTCGAGCGGAATATTGCACATGGTCTCCGGTCCTATAAATCGTCACCTGCGCCGTTTCTGGTGATTTTGGACGGTTCGCAGCCTCCTCAGAATACATTGGTCCGGTGGCTGCACAGCCAACGATGGTTATGGTCAACAAAAGTAGCGATATAGCACGAACTATCATGTATCTCCCCTTATTAGCACTTTGATGCGAGCGTTGCTTCAGGAATAGGCTGCAGCAATATGTCAGCTTCGTTTCTTTTAATTGCTTCAATATCGATAGAACAATCAAATCCAGATTTATGTTGATAGGTAACTTGATAATCTGCTCCATCTTCAGGAGTAAAAATCAAACCTGTACCACATGCCATGGAGTGAAATACCCCAATTGTCGAGAAACCAAGTGCGATGGGTTTGCCGGCAGGAATGGTGGTTTCAATAAAAGCGGCATCGCTAGGAATTGTTGGTAAAGGCATACCAATAGATTCCCGTTTAGGCTCATTCTTAGCTTTTACAACTCCTATCATCTGAGTCGATGATTCCCATCCAAAGGTGGTTTGGGGAATACAACCCTCTTTCAATACTGCCGCCCAAGCGACTCTATGAAGATTGGATACCATTCTCACATTTGCATGGGGCTGGCCTGTGAGATCAGGTTTATATGGCGTTGTGCATCCAGAAATGGATACTGCGATGATGAGGCTGAGTACAGATCGAATTTTCATTTTATTTTTCTCATTTTTTAGTGATACAGATTACTTCCCTGCTCGCATCATAGCCATGACCATACAGGGCGTAAACCATCACTCCTA
>DATHWE010000201.1:0-4723 GCA_035460905.1 Methylophilaceae bacterium
GGACTCACGGTAGGCGGAACAGGCGCATAAATTGCTTGATTTGGTTGGGAAAATCCTTATTATTTAACCCAACCATCCAGCAACCTCAGAAAGGAAGCGCATCATGGCCGAAGCCAAGCCCAAGACCGCCGCCCAAAAGGCAGCTCCAAAAAAAACCACCGCTACCAAAGCTGCACCTGCAAAGAAGGCCGCTACACCCAAGGCCCCCGCGAAGGCTGCCGCTCCGGCCAAAGCCGCAGCAAAGCCTGCTGCCGCCAAGAAAGCTCCGGCAGCCAAGAAAACAGCCAAGGCAGTCTGGAATCCGGGCAATGAAGAACGCTACAACATGATTCAGGTTGCAGCCTATTACCTGGCTGAACGCGACAAATTCGCCGGCAGCCCGCTGGGATACTGGACTGCAGCCGAAGCCCAGATCAGCGGCATGCTTCCCAAGAAGTAACACCCGCATCCTGATGCAATAACCGCTGGCCGCCACGCGCGGTCAGCGGGTTTCTTTTGGCTGCGCCCGCGCCGGCCGTTATAATAGGCCGCCTTATGCAGTCATCTCTCCCCATCCCCGCTCCCGGCAAATCGGAACGCATTTCCGGCCTCCATCAAGGTGCCGATGCCCTTGCGCTGGCCAGGCTCGCACGCGAGCTGAAATCGCCGCTGGTTATCATCACGGCCTCGGCGTTCGATGCGCAGCGCCTAGTGGAAGAAATGCGCTGGTTCGAGCCTGCGCTGGCAATCCACATGCTCCCGGATTGGGAGACGCTGCCCTACGACCATTTCTCACCGCACCCCGATCTTGTTTCGGAACGGCTAGCGACGCTGTACCAGATTTCGCAGAACGCTTGCGACGTCATGATCGTGCCGGCTGGCACCGCATTGGTGCGCTTGCCCCCGCTGGCCTTTCTTGCCGCGCACACTTTCATGCTCAAGAAGGGGCAGAAGCTCGACACCGAAGCCCTGCGCGCGCAATGTGCCGCCGCCGGCTATCACCATGTCAACCAGGTAATGTCGCCCGGCGAATTCAGCGTGCGCGGCGGCTTGATCGACCTCTACCCGATGGGCAGCGCCCTGCCGTATCGCATCGACCTGTTCGACGATGAAATCGAGACGATCCGCACTTTCGACGTCGACAGCCAGCGCAGCGTCTACCCGGTCAATGAAATCCGCCTGCTGCCGGCACGCGAGTTTCCGCTGGACGAAAAAGGCATCGCGCACTTCCGCAAGACTTTCCGCGAAATTTTCGAAGGCGACCCGTCCAAATGCCGCATCTACAAGGATGTCAGCAGCGGCATCGCGTCAGGCGGCATCGAATGGTATCTGCCGCTGTTCTTTGAAGAAACTGCCACCCTCTTCGATTATCTGCCGGCAAACGCCACGCTCTGCATGCACGGCGATCTCGATGCCGCAGCGCAGACATTCTGGCAGGAAACGCAAAGTCGCCATCGCCTGCTGGACCATGACCGTGAACGTCCGATCCTGCCGCCAAAAACATTACTGATCGATACCGCGGATTTCTTCGTCGCCGCGCAACGCTTCGGACGACTGCAAGTCATCGCCAATGCGCCGAGCGTGCTGCCCGACCTCAATGTCGAACGCCGCGCGGAACACCCGCTGCACAAGCTGACCGCCTTTTTGCAGGCATATAACGGCCGCGTGCTGATTGCCGCCGAAAGCCTCGGACGCCGCGAGACGATGGCGCAGTTGCTCGCCGAGCATGGCCTGCGCTTGAAGACCTGCGACAACTGGGAGCAATTCCTGGCATCGAGCGAGCGCATGATGCTGGGCGTCGCGCCCTTGCACGGCGGCTTCGTCACCGACCACACCGCACTCATCACAGAAGTCGAGCTCTACCCCACCCAGGTCCGTCAGGAGCGCCGGCGTGAGAAAGACCGCGCCCGCAGTGCCGAGGGCATGCTCAAGGATTTGTCGGAGCTGCGCGAGAACGATCCGGTAGTGCACGAACAGCACGGCGTCGGGCGCTATCGCGGGCTGGTGAATCTCGACTTGGGCGAAGGCGAAACCGAATTCCTGCTGCTGGAGTATGCGGGCGAGGACAAGCTGTATGTGCCCGTTTCGCAACTCTTCCTGATTTCGCGCTACTCCGGCGGGCCGCCCGAATCGGCGCCGTTGCACAAGCTGGGCAGCGGCCAATGGGACAAGGCGCGCAAGCGCGCACTGAAGCAGATCCGCGACACAGCTGCCGAACTGCTCAACCTCTACGCGATGCGCGCCGCGCGCAAGGGCCATGCATTCAAGCTCAGCCTGCACGATTACGAAGCATTCGCCGAAGGCTTCCCGTTCGAGGAAACGCCGGATCAACTATCCGCGATCGAGGCCGTCATCCATGACATGCAGTCTGGGCGGCCGATGGATAGACTGGTGTGCGGCGACGTCGGCTTCGGCAAAACCGAAGTCGCGCTGCGTGCCGCCTTCGTCGCCGTGATGGGAGGCAAGCAGGTGGCGGTACTGGTACCGACCACGCTGCTCGCCGAACAGCATTACAACAACTTCACCGACCGTTTCGCCGAATGGCCGATCAAGATCGCCGAAATCTCGCGCTTCCGCACCGCCAAGGAACAAAAGGAAGCGCTGGCAGGCCTGGAAGCCGGGCACATTGACATCATCATCGGCACGCACCGGCTGATCCAGAAAGACGTCAAGTTCAAGAACCTGGGCCTCACCATCATCGACGAGGAACACCGCTTCGGCGTGCGCCAGAAGGAGCAGCTAAAAGCCATGCGCTCCGAGGTGGATGTGCTGACGCTGACCGCAACGCCGATCCCGCGGACGCTGTCGATGGCAATGGAAGGCCTGCGCGAGTTTTCGATGATCTCCACGCCGCCGCAGAAGCGCCTGTCGATCAAGACCTTTGTTTCCTCCTGGTCCGAAGGCGTCATACGCGAAGCTGTGATGCGCGAACTGAAGCGCGGCGGGCAGGTGTATTTCCTTCACAACGAAGTCGAATCCATCTACGCGATGCGCGACAAGCTGGAAAAGATGCTGCCTGAAGCACGCATCAGCATCGCCCACGGCCAGTTGCGCGAACGCGAACTGGAACACGTGATGCGCGACTTCTACCAGCAGCGTTTCAATCTGCTGCTGTGCACTACCATCATTGAAACCGGCATCGACGTGCCGACCGCCAACACCATTATCATGAATCGCGCCGACCGGTTCGGATTGGCCCAATTGCACCAGTTGCGCGGCCGCGTCGGGCGTTCGCATCACCAGGCTTATGCCTACCTGCTGACCGAGCCGGATGTGAAGATTACGCCCCAAGCCGAAAAACGGCTGGACGCAATCCAGCTGCTGGAAGACCTCGGCGCCGGTTTTCATCTGGCGATGCATGACCTGGAAATCCGCGGTGCAGGCGAATTGCTGGGCGACTCGCAATCCGGCGAAATGCAGGAAATCGGCTTCAGCCTTTACAGCGAAATGCTGGCGCATGCGGTCAAGCAACTGCAAGCCGGCAAGGAACCCAATCTTGATGCGCCGCTAGGCGTCACCACCGAGATCAATCTGCATACCCCCGCCCTGCTGCCCGACGCCTACTGCCCGGATGTGCACGAGCGTCTGGTGATCTACAAGCGACTTGCCAACTGCACCACCAGCGAACAGTTGCAAACGATGCAGGAAGAACTGATCGACCGTTTCGGCATGCCACCGCCCCAAACGGTGGCACTGCTGGAATGCCACAAACTGCGCATCCTGGCCAAGCCGCTCGGCATCGTAAAAGTCGACGCCAGCACCGACATCATCCAGTTGCAGTTCGACCCCAAGGCCGACCTCGATCCAACCAAGCTAATCAAAATCCTGCAAACCAACCGCCATGCACGCATGAACGGTCCGGACAAGCTGCGCCTCGCTGTAGCCAAGGAAGATATTGCGATGCGGGCTGAATACATCCGGGGCCTGATTTACGATCTGCAGTAACTCCCATCTTTGCCGCATGGCTTGCTACGGTTAGAATCCACTCATGATCGAAAAACTCATTGCCATACTCGCCGGCTGGATCATTGGCGTCATTTCCACCCTCGGTTACGGCGGTGTCGTGCTGCTGATGGCAATTGAATCCGCCTGCATTCCCTTGCCTTCCGAAATCATCATGCCGTTTTCCGGTTACCTGGTATTCAAAGGTGAAATGACGCTGTGGGGCGTCGCTTTCGCGGGAGCGATCGGATGCGTGCTGGGCTCCATTCCGGCGTATTACCTGGGCATGTACGGCGGCCGGCCGCTAGTTGAAAAATACGGAAAATGGGTGCTGATCTCGCACCACGACCTGCATATTGCCGACCGCTGGTTCGAGAAACACGGTGAAATCATCATTTTCATCGGGCGCCTGTTGCCGGCGGTACGCACCTTCATCGCCTTTCCTGCCGGCATCGCGCGCATGCACATGGGTAAGTTCATCCTTTATACTTTTACCGGCTCGCTTATCTGGTGCTGGCTGCTGGCTTATGCCGGGATGAAGATGGGCGAAAACTGGGAAAGCCTGAAAGTATATTTTCACGAGTTTCACTACGTAATCGTGTTCGCCGCGGTAATCTTCATGATATGGTACATACGGCGACACTTAAAAGCATTGAAGCGGCACCATCATTGATCCGACAAGAAAAATGACCGCGTAATTTCCAAAGGGGGAAAGATTCATGCAGTGGCTGGGCAACCTGATTACGGGCAGTATTCGCAACAAACTGATGCTGATCACCGGCACCGGAACGGTTTTACTGCT
>DATHWE010000202.1:0-3020 GCA_035460905.1 Methylophilaceae bacterium
TTTTCGGACTTTCATAGCACCTTTTTTGAAGGGGCAGCACCCCTTGCGTTACCGGGAAAATGGTCGCTTGGGAACCTGAGTATGTGGGAATGAATTGCCGCCATATTTTGGGGCCAAGTGTACCACGGGAAAAGCATAAAAAGAAAAACTGCGATCGTGTACGAGTATTCCTACACGCCCGTCAAGCCAAGGCTGCAGGCCCTGACAGGGCTGGGATCAGCCCTGTCAGGGAAGAAAGGAGAAATGACTTTTATACGTCACTTCTCACTTTGAAACTCCACCATTTTCCGGCAATCCAGTGATCGAGACTAAAGCGCCCCGCACCGGCAAATAACAATGGTAAAAACATCACCAGATACATCAGCGGCAACTTGTAATTACCGAAACCGTCGCCCTCCTCGTCCACGATCCGATAACCGCGCAACAATTCGGCAACAGTTGCCCAGTGTTCAGGCCAGTGTACGCTGGCGATTGCGACGACAGTGAGTACCATCAATGAAGCCGAGACGAAGCGTGTCGCCCAACCCAGCACCAACGCCACCGCCCCCAGAAGCTCGAACCATGTCGCAATCTGCCAGCTGATTTCCGGTGACACGAGGTTGAAAGGAAAAGGAAAGGTCAGGTCGGCGAACCAGTTCTGTCCGGTCAGTTTGGCATAGCCCGATTCGCCGAACTCCCAGGCCAGCAGCAGACGCAGTACCAAAAGCGGAAAAATCGGCGCAAGACGCTCGAGCCATGCAGACAGCGCCACATAGGCCCCAAAAATCAAATTCATGAATTAGTCTCCCTTTGATTCAGATAACGAAAACGGCGATAGCCGAACATCCGTTAGTCGGGAGCGTGAGGAATTACTTACATGGAGAAGCGCCCAGAATCGCGCCTGCCTGCCGCAGACTGGTTAGTATATCGGCACCAAATGCCACTACCTGCTGCGGATCAGGATGTTGCAGCGTCCGCGCAATTTCCATCAGCACCGCGCGACCTGTACAACTCTCGGTTTGCAGAAGCCCAACCAGCTGCGCACTGACCTGGTTAAGCTCGATGAACTTCACCTCATCATCAGCATCGCGAAACACCAGCAACCATACCGGATCAGGCAAAGGTTGGTCAGGCCTGAAACGCGGAGAGATGCGTTGCACCGGCCAATCATAGCGCAGCAGCATCAAGGCTGGGCTCAGTACCGGCCTGCCATCAAGCAAATCGCCATTGGCATCCCAGCCAGTCGGCGACACTGCATCCGAAACCGCCACAGCCAGCTCCACCCATTCGTAATGAGCCAGCTGTGGAAGGAATGGCGGAAGGCTCGAGCTTTCGGTTTGAGATAGCCATTGCAAAAACTCCTCCGGAATCTGACGGAACAGCGGCGTGGAGCAGCGATGCCCGGCGAAGAACTTCCTCACCAGCCCATTCCAGCGCCGCATGCCCAGCACTTTTTTGCAGACTGGGAAACAGCCAGCCAGCGTGCTTTCCATATTGTTGAACAGTAGTCCTGCATACACGCCGAGGCGTTTTGCAGAAACACCTTTCGGGCGCCCCATGGTACGCGGACTGCGTACGTGCCCACAGAATTCGGCTTGGTAACGCTGGAAAGATGGAGTGCTCATGCTCGAATGGCAGCCGGGTTAGCTAGCGCATAAGGCTTTTGAAGCATGGCGATGCGCTCAACCTCGACGGCCAGATCGGCGAGCGGCGGAATATTGAAATCGCGCTCAAGCAGTGTCGGACGGACGCCAAACAGGCTATAAGCTTCGGCCAACAGATCCCACACCGGGTCGATCACGGTTTCGCCGTGAGTGTCGATGACCAGGTCCGGCGCCTTGCGATAATGCCCGGCAGTATGGATATAGACAATGCGCTCACCCGGCAGGCTGCGCAGATAATCATGTGGATCGAATCCAAAATTGACGCTGTTGACGTAAGTATTGTTCACGTCCAGATGCAGGTCGCAATCGGCTTCCTCCAGAACGGCACGCACGAAGGCCGGCTCGTCCATTTCGGAAATCGGCGCGGCCACGTAAAAGGAAGCGTTCTCCACCGCGATGCGGCGCTCCAGTATTTCCTGAGTCCGTCGGATGCGTGCGGCAACGTATTTGACCGCTTCTTCCGTAAAAGGAATTGGCAACAGGTCGTAAAGATAGCCGCCATCGCTGCAATAGCTCAGGTGTTCGGTATAAAGCGGAATCTGGTATCGGTCCAGGAACTGCTTGACCCGTTGCAGAAAAACCTCGTTCAACGGATCCGGCCCGCCCAGGGAGAGCGACAGGCCGTGACAAACCATGGGATAGCGTTCGGCAAACCAGGCGAGCTGTTTACCCGGCCGGCCGCCGACGCCTATCCAATTTTCAGGCGCGATCTCGAAGAAGTCGATGCATTCTGGCACGCCCGCCTGCAATGCAGGCATCAGCTCACGCTTGAGGCCGAGGCCGGCACCACGGATTTCTTCAGGTCTTGCCATGTCGTAGCTTAGGACTTATTCGCGCCGCAATTGCCTTCCTTGCTCTTCTCGGCGCCGCAATTGCCTTCCTTACCCTTCTTCTCGGCACCACAGGAACCTTCCTTGCCTTCCTTGGCGCCGCAGTTGCCTTCTTCGGCCTTTTTCTTCTTCATGTTGCTGCCGCACTTGCCGGTGCCGCACTTGCCGTCCTGCATCTTTTCGCCACCTTCGTGGTGGTCGGCGACCATGTATCCGGATGACAGCGACTTGAGCGCGAATGGGTTTTCAGCGGCATTGGCCAGCGGTGCCATTCCAACCGTGGCGGCAAATGCTCCGCCAAGTACCAGGGCAAGCGTTTTCTTCTGTGCGTTCATGTAATTCTCCTTCAGGTTGAAAAATCAATCGGTTGTATCGTGATCGGGATTCCGCCGCGCTTCGTCGTTCTGCCAGGCCTGAATTGCCACCGCCTCCGCGATGCGCTCGCGCGCATTCTTCGACAGCACCAGGCTTTCGTCGTTCTCGATATGCCGGCCCAGTTGGCCGACGGCTTTTCGCAGCAAATACAATTGCCGCGTGAACTGTGTAC
>DATHWE010000203.1:0-18458 GCA_035460905.1 Methylophilaceae bacterium
GGCTTGCTTGGCGCCTTCCTGCGGCAGGGTTTCATCGTGGAATTCCTTGGCTTTTTCCGGATCGAGACCGAGGTTGAACTGGTCTTCCCATCTGAATTCGAATCTTGCCTTGGACAGCGCGTTATCGCGGATCTGCGCGCCAGGGTGACCCTTGGCAAGGTCGGCGGCGTGCGCGGCGATCTTGTAGGTGATGATGCCGACACGCACGTCTTCCTTGTCCGGCAGACCGAGATGTTCCTTAGGCGTCACGTAGCAGAGCATCGCGCAACCGTACCAGCCGATCATCGCGGCACCGATACCGGAGGTGATGTGGTCGTAGCCAGGGGCGATGTCGGTGGTCAACGGGCCCAGGGTGTAGAACGGGGCTTCGCCGCAGTGTTCCAGCTGGAGATCCATGTTCTCCTTGATCATGTGCATCGGCACATGGCCGGGGCCTTCGATCATGCACTGCACGTCGTGCTTCCAGGCGATCTGGGTGAGTTCGCCCAGCGTCTTCAGTTCGGCGAATTGCGCTTCGTCGTTGGCGTCGTAGATGGAACCCGGACGCAAACCGTCGCCCAGCGAGAAGCTGACGTCGTAGGCCTTCATGATTTCGCAGATGTCTTCGAAATGCTCGTAGAGGAAGCTTTCCTTGTGGTGCGCCAGGCACCACTTGGCCATGATGGAACCGCCGCGCGAGACGATGCCGGTCATGCGCTTGGCGGTCATCGGGATGTAGGCGAGGCGCACGCCGGCGTGGATGGTGAAGTAGTCCACGCCCTGCTCTGCCTGCTCGATCAGCGTGTCGCGGAAGATTTCCCAGGTCAGGTCTTCGGCCTTGCCGTCGACCTTTTCCAGCGCCTGGTAGATGGGCACGGTGCCGATGGGCACGGGCGAATTACGAATGATCCATTCGCGGGTTTCGTGGATGTTCTTGCCGGTGGAAAGATCCATCACGGTATCGCCGCCCCAGCGCGTACCCCACACCATCTTCTCGACTTCCTCGGAGATGGAGGAGCCCAGCGCGGAGTTGCCGATGTTGGCGTTGATCTTCACGAGGAAGTTGCGGCCGATGATCATCGGCTCGATTTCCGGGTGGTTGATGTTGAGGGGAATAATCGCGCGGCCGCGGGCGACTTCGTCGCGCACAAATTCCGGGGTGATCAGCCTGGGCGTTGCGGCGCCGTAATTTTCGCCGGCGTGCTGCTTCAGGATCAGTTCGCTCATGTTTTCGCGGCGCTGGTTTTCGCGGATCGCGATGTATTCCATTTCCGGGGTAATGATGCCCTGGCGCGCATAGTGCATCTGCGACACGTTCTTGCCGGCCTTGGCGCGACGCGGCGGACGGGTCAGGTTGAAACGCATTTCGGACAGCGTCGGGTCGGTCTTGCGCTCATGCCCGTATTTGGAAGTCGGGCCGTCCAGCACTTCGGTATCGCCGCGTTCTTCGATCCACTTGGCGCGTAAGGCCGGCAGGCCGTTGCGGATATCAATATTGACGTCCGGATCGGTGTACGGGCCGGACGTGTCATATACAACTACCGGCGGGTTCTGTTCCGCGCCGAAGGCGGAAGGCGTGTCGGACAGGCTGATTTCGCGGAACGGCACGCGGATATCAGGACGGCTGCCGGTCACATAGACCTTGCGTGATTTCGGAAATGACTTGATCGCATCCGCATCGAGTTCGGCGGAAACGTTGAGGAATTTGGGATTGGCGTTCATTCGGTACTCCTAGCTTTTAGAAACGAAGGAGCATTTGGCTATGCTTCCAGCGTCGTATTAAGTAGGGAAGCATCGAATCATGCTTCCCTACGGCGGCATGACCCGCATCAGGTTCGAAGGGTGTATCTCACTGCCTCGCGGCAGACCCCTAGCAATGCCGAGAAAGTACTCGAAAACGCCAATAATAGCAAGGAAACAACGATATAACCGCTAGCCCGGAAGGGCTAACGACAGCCCGCCAACACGCGGGCAGCCGCGTGAATGCGAGCACTGAAGCAACCCATTTCAGTTTCTTGCCGGACGCGTAAACCGGCCGATTTCCTGCATCAGCCTCACCAGGTGCGGCTGCTCTTCCTTGAACAGCGTTTTTGCCTGCCGCGCTGTCAGCACTTCGTCATGCGGGCCCACGATTTTCTTGCCCACCACGCCCTGCGCATTCATCGGCAACGTAATCTTCACCACATTATCCTTGTAGCCAATATGCGACCAGTCGCTGAGCGTGATGTATTCGTGCTCTTCGGACGACAACAAATCAATGCCGGTGGAGTAATCCGACACGGGATTCCTTACGCCCAGCAATGGCATGATGGTCGCCGGCAAATCGAGATGACTGGTGAGCTTGTCGTGCACAGCCGGCTTCATTCCGGGTATCCATAAAATCAGCGGCGTGCGGGTTTGCGGATCGGAGAAGGTCGAGTTATGCCCCCAATACCCGTCTTCCATGAACTCCTCGCCGTGATCGCCGAGCGCGACCACGATGGTGTTTTCCAGCAGATCGTGTGCTTTCAGATAGTCGAACACGCGCGCGAACTGGCTATCCAGATGATGCACGGCGTTCAGGTATCGGTTCTTGATCAGTCCCATATCCTTTCGCAACTCCTCGCGATCCATCGTCGCGTAGTTGATATCGTCCCGATACGGGCGCCGGATCACGCTTTCCGGCGGGAAATAATAGCGGGCGTGCGGCGACTCGAAGAACATGAAGGTGAAAAACGGCCGCGACGGGTCGCGCTTGTCGATGAAGTCCAGCATATCGCCTACGTTCTTGCGATCTTTCTGCCAGCCATCGCCGCCACCGTCTATCCAGTGCAACTGCTCCTTGGAAACGCTGCTGAAAATGGTCTGATCGAATTCGGGATAGGAAAATTTGGCGCTGGTATACAGCGACATCTGGTAGCCCTGCTGCTGCATCACATCGATCAGCGGTGCACTGCGATGACCTTCATAAAACGCCGCCCAGTAGCTTCCCGGCACGCCAGTCATCATTGTAAATACGCCGACGCGCGTGCCGTTACCGCCGCTGTAATGCAGCTTGAAGGTTTGCGCCTGGCTGGCGAACGCCGCCGTGTTCGGCATGATGTCGGGATTCAGCGTATCAGCGCGCCAGGACTCCGACACCAGCCAGACGATGTTGTACGGCCTGGCTGGCTTGTCGAACGCAATGGGCCGCGCGGGATAGCGGAACTGGCCATGCACGCTGGCGACCTTCTCCTCCGGCGACACCTTGAAACCGAGCCGTGTAATAAAGTGACGCGCCGTAAGGCCGACGTAATACGGTACGCCTTGCGTCAGTACCAGCATGTCGGTGTCCGGACTGAGCGCATTGGTGTAGGCATAGGCCGTTCGGTCACCCAGCGTCGACACAAGAAATACACTCGCCAGCGGCCACGCAAGCCTGCGTATATTCAATCGCGTAGCAGAAGAGCGTCCCGACATCCATTTGAGAATGAACAGAAGCGCCGCATGACCAACGAAAAATGCAGCACCGATCAACGCGAAACCCAGACTGGATGCCGCACTGCCGCCAAGCGATTCCAGCCCGCCCGGGGTAACGACCAGATTGACGACGAAACCGTTGACGAACATGCCGTACAGCGCATGCAGCTGGGTATTGGCGTAGAAAAACAGCGTAGTGAGTGCAACGCTAACCACTGCAACAATTTGCGTGGCAACGCCATTGAATGACGGCGCGCGCAATGTCTTCCATAATCCGGGCCTGCCGGCCAGCCATGTGAGCAGCATGGCCGGGAGCAGATACATCGCGTTGTAGCCGGCATAGGCATTGAGCAGGAAAAACACCGCGCCTGGCCCGATGGCTTGCGCCGAAGCCATATCGAGGTTGGCGTAATTGATCCAGCACAGGATCAGGTAGCTGACCGCGAAGTACCAGGTCATCGCGGCGCGATTGTGCTGCGGGGAACGCGTCATTAGCGCTTCTTTTCTGCCTTCTTCAGGCCTTCCTCGATGTCGGCCCTGCGACCTGCATCTGCATCTTCACGACCTGGACGCGCCGGTGCGTTCAGCGCCTTGTTGAAATATTCGATGGCCTTGGCCGTCTCGCCTTCTTCCAGCAAAAAATCCGCATAGAAATAATTGGGGTCGATGCCGTCAGGATTGATTTGCAGCGCCTTTTCCAGGTTTTCGCGCGCCTTCTTGCGGTCGCCGAAACCTATCGGCCAGCGCGGTACCTTGTAATACAGCGAGCCGAGTGAGGTATAGGCAGAGCCTTGCAGCGCCTGCGGATTGATCTTGATAGATGCAAGCAGCAAGTCGCGCCCTTGTTCGGCATGCTTCAGCGCGCCCAGGCCGCCCTTGGCCTTGGCGTAGCCGCTCTGGATGATCGCTTCCCAGATCATTGCTTCGGCCTTATCCGGACTGGTGGCCGAGATCTGGTGAGCGCGATCAGCCAGTGCCTTGAATGTCGCCTCCTGTTGATCCTTGGCGGTGTGGTAATTGGCTTTCGCCCAGTCGTGCTGCAACTGGACGATAGCGCCATCCAGCCCATCGCCAGCTTGCGCGGCGGTGGCGGAAAGCAGCGCCAGCGCCATAATGGCTATCCATTTTTTCATCTTGCTTACTCCTTCATTCAGGTTTTATTGAAAACGCCACGGTCGGCAAAAGTATGCGCAACGCGGGTTTTTTTCTTGAGGCCGGCATCCACCAGCCGCGGCAGGATGCCGTTGAGACGGGCAAATACCGATTCCGGACCTCCGATGTAGCATTCCTTGCGGCCCTGCTCGATGGCGCGGACGATGGTTTGCGCAACGACCGCCGGATCGTCCATGGCGATGCGGTTGGCTTCCATCATGCGCACGGCCGCCGCGTCGTTGAGCGCGGTACGCGTCGCACGCGGAGCGATGTAGGTCACTTCCACGCCGCTGTCTTCCAGTTCGCGGCGCAGCGCTTCCGAAAAGCCGCGTACCGCGAACTTGCTGGCGCTGTACACGGCGTGATGCGGGAATCCTATCGAGCCGAAAGTGGAACCGATATTGACGATGCGCCCGCTGCCCTGCGCCAGAAATTGCGGCAGCGCCGCATGCGCAAGCTGCATGGGCACGACAGCGTTGATATTCATCACCTGCGCGATACGCGCCGGATCCTGCTGCTGGAACAAGGTAAAGTCGATCATGCCGGCGTTGTTGATCAGCATGTCCAGCCCGCCCAGCGACCGCATGGCCATGGTCACGGCACCGGCAGGTGCCTGCTCCTGCAGCAGGTCGATCACGATGCTCACCGCATCGCCGCCGCTGCGCACGATTTCCTCGCAGATTTCCTTCTGCCGCTCGCCGTTGCGATCCACCAGCGCGAGACGTGCGCCCTTGGCCGCCAGTGCCAGCGCCAGCGGATAGCCGATGCCGCCGGTAGCACCGGTCAGCAATATGCGCTTTCCTTTCAGATTCATGCGGCCACCGTTTCAGCCGGTGCCGGCATAAAGCGCGCTGCCAATTCGCGGAAGATGTCGCCATAGAGTTTGTAAAAAACCTTGGCACTATGTATCAGCACGGCGAGGTCGGCAGGATCGTCGATACGGTCGATCAACTTGGCGTAGAAATCGGTATGACCGACGTCCAGCGAGCCGTGCGAGGTGAGATAAGAGAAAGCTTCGCTGCCAAGCCCGAGGCTGGATTTGATTGCGTCGCCGGCGCGCGTGGCAACCTCCACGCTGGTGCCTTCCAGCACCAGCACCATGCCGAAAAATGCGATGGGATTTCCCCGCGCAATCGAATCGTAGGCGTAAGCCACCATTAATTCGGTCGCCAGCCCCGGCTGTCCGCGGCGCACGGCTTCGGAATCGGCGCCACAGGCCTTGATGTCGTTAAGAATCCACTCCTGATGACCGAGCTCTTCCTCGATGTACTCCGCCACCGCCTCGCGCAGCCATTCGTAGCGCTCCGGCAGGCGCGCGCCGCAGCCCATCAGCAGCGGCACGGTGTGTTTCACGTGGTGATAGGCCTCGGTCAGGAATGCGATGTACATTTCGCGGTTTACCTGCCCCGCCGCGCCGGCGCGGATCAGCGGCAGATTCAGCAGTTCGTTACGCTCGCGCTCGGTCGCGGCGAGCAGCTCGTCATAAAACGGCATGTTCGTTTTCCTTGTAAAGATGTTCGATTGGTTCCTGATAGACGGCCCTGATGGCATCGCGACGCAGACGGCCGTTGGGAGTCATTTGCCCATTAACGGGTGTGAAGGGCGCTTGCGCCGGCAACCAGCTGCGGATGCGGGCGTAGTCCGGCAGGCGAGCGTTGGCATCCGCAATTGCATGCTCGATGCGCGCGGCGACTTCCGGCGTATTGCCGCGCGGCACGATCACCGCGACATTCCACGGCCTGCCTTCACCGAACACGGCGGCTTGGGCGATGTCCGGGGACAGCGTCAGCTCGCGTTCCACCCATTCCGGCGCGACGTTGCGGCCGAACGAGGTAATGAAAATGTTTTTCTTGCGGCCGGTAATATGCAGATAACCCTTGGCATCGACGAACCCGAGGTCACCGGTCGGCCAGTAGCCTTCCCGCATGTTGCACTCGGCATTTCCGGTATAACCCAGCATGACCGCGCCTGCGGCAAGGATTTCGCCTTCCGGCGAAAACGCAAGGTGCACGTGCAGCAAAGGCCGACCTGCACTGCCGACCGCATTCGCGGCGGCTGTATTTAGCGAAACGACGGATGCACACTCCGACAGGCCGTAACCTTCGAAAACAGGCATGCCCAATGCACTGGCGCGCCTCAGCAGGAGTTCCGCCACCGGCGCACCGCCCACCGCGACGAAACGCAGGCTTGACGGCATCGGGTGCCCGGCTGCGGCAACCGCCACCAGCCCGCGCAGCATTTCGGGTGTCAGGATGGTAGTGGTCGCCTCATGCGCCAGCAGCGAACCCGCCATTTTTTGTACGTCCAGACCGCTGGCGCCGCGCAGGCCGATTTCTGCGAAAGGCAGCAGCACTGCGGTTGCGCCGGCAAGCAGCGGCACATACAGCCCGGCGATGTTTTCCAGCAGCGTCGACAGCGGCATCAGGCTGACATGGCGGTCGGATAAGCATGCACCGGTCGCTTCCAGAAGCGAATGTGCGACCTGCTCCATCGCCTGCACTCCCAGGCATACGCCCTTGGGACTGCCGGTGGTGCCCGAGGTATAGGTGATCTTGGCCGTGCCGGGCGGCAGCGCTACCAAAGGCACGCCGTCCAGCCGGAACTCGGTGACGGCCTGCCCGTGAATGCGGCACTCGTTACGCTCGCGGACAGCGATATGCATCTCCGCGAAGAGCTTTTCGAAATGCTCAGGTTGATCGGTATGCACGCAATCGATACCGGCATCCTTGATGGCGTGGGAAAGCTGCCCCGAAGAGAAGAAGAAAGGCAGCGGCACGAGCGGAACGCCGGCCTGCATTGCCGCGAGGTCGACAATTGCCCAGGCCGGACCGTTGTCCAGCGCAAGACCGACCACGTGCGGTGCGGCATCGCGCAGATGACCGGCCGCATGCTCCACCGAAGCCTGCAATTCGGCATAAGTGACCTCACCTGCAGCCCCGCGCAGCGCAATGGCTTGAGGATTTGCGGCAATAACCGCATCGAATACGGCACGCATCTTCAAGCCGCCGTGAAATCCGGGCGGGAAGCGCGACGTACGGCCATCACCTGCGGATTCTTGTCGTAATAGCTGCCCCACTCCGGCCGCTCCTCGGGAGCGATACGTTGCAGGCTAGCATCGGCCAGCACTTCCAGTTGCATGTTCAGACGGGTAAGCGAATTGCGCAGTACCGGGATCGCGGTAAACACGGCCCATTGCGTACCCGTACCGTGCAGGTAGTGGCTGACGCTCGCCAGCAGGTGCGGCGCGATGCCAGGCTCGGCCACGGCCAGGTTGCCGATTTCGACGATGTCGCTGCGTTCCACGCCGTACTGCGTGCGGTCGGCGATGACGTGCTCTACCGGCGCATCGAGATAGGTTTCCAGGAACAGCGCCCCGTGATCGGCATTGCGCAGGCCGCACACCGCCAGCAACCTGCCGCCGGCGTCGCGCAAGCTCATCAGCTGCGGCATGAAATGCTTGATGCTGGCGCCATAGGCACGATGGAAAACGTGGCGGATGAACCGTTCCAGCTCCGCACGCTCCGGCGCGTCAGGCCCGCACAGTGCAGTGGTATAGCGCGGCGAACCGTGGACGTGGATATCCGCCTCAAGCCGCAAGGCTTCCGTGTGAGCAACTTCTACAACGGAACACGGTGCAACAATCTGGTTGGCACAAAGCATGGCAACTCCTGCAAATTAATCTGCAGTTAGTTCAGCAACCGTTGTGCCAGATGTGGGGATTTGATTTTACGGTTATGAAAAACGGATTAAATTATAAATAATATCAATGAGATATGATGTAATTATCACAACCCTAGCCGCACTCGGCACTCGATACCGCCCGCTGCTATCCCGCAAAAAATGCAGGATTCGCGCAAGCCAGTTCTGCATAAGTTGCAGGGTCAATGGCCTCGAAAATTAAATGCGAGGCCCCTTCGTAGCGAAGGCGTTCGCGCTTGGCCCCAGTGCGAAAAACCGCACTTAATCCTTGGGGCACTCGAACGACGGCGCGCCTTCCGAAACCACCCCGGCCGTATCGATCCACAAGACAGGTTTCACTCGTACGTCGAGCTTGCAGCCGGGCACGTAGCCGATGGCCCCCGAAGTCTCAGCGACATAGCGCAGCATGGCTTCAGGCGAGGCGACGACATGCGGCGGGAATACGCCATGGAAATACATCGCATTCCAGTACTGTGCTTGCGCTTCCGGCGCGCTTTTCAGGATGCGCTGAGAAAAGTGCCGTCGCGCGGGATGATCCGATGGCAGATTGACGGCCTGGATGGGGGTGCCGTCATCCCACGCCAGTTTCTTGCGTTTGAAGATCAGCGCAAGCTCCTGCACACCCGGCTCACGTCCACTGAAGTTGCGCGGCACGACAACGGCAAGAGGCTCGTCGGCCGCCCTTACCGGTTCGGGCAGCAGGCTGGCCGCTGCGAGGAAGATGAAAATGAAAAAACGCATCAGAAGAGGATGGAGTACGAAGCCGCCAAACCGCGCGGCATCCAGGGACTCTCTTCCCGACCGCCGGCGTACTCCAGCTTGAATATCTGGTTGGTTTTCCAGCGCCAGGCCGCGCCGATCAGCCAGCGGCCGGTCGTCCCTTCCTCCGGCAAGCGCAGGTTTTCGAGCCTGCCGATGGCAAACCATTGCTGGCCCAGCGGCGCTACCGCCTGTATATAGCCGCCGCCGCTGCGGTCATTGTCGTCACTCCGCTTGAAGCGACGATAAACCTCGCCGCTGAATTCCCAGCCGCCGGCTGCCTTGAAAAAATCCAGGCCCAGCATTCGATAATGCGGCTGGCCCGGAACGTCTTCCTCGAATTCGCTGTAATTAATCCCCGCTTCTACTATGCCGTTGTAGGCCACCCGCAGACCCCGCGTTTTCTCGAACAGGATCTCGCCTGACTCCTCGCTCTGGTCGCGCAATGCTTCGCCATAAAGGGAGTAATCGATAGAAGCCTCTTTCCAGGGCACGCTGCCGTGCAGCATCGCGCCATTGATCGCCTTCGGGAACAAACGCTCCGTCGCGGCCGGCCGAATTGTCGTCCACACCAGCGGCGCGGCATGAATCACGTTCCAGCGGCCGATAGGCGTGAGAAACCGTCCGCCGCGCACATTCAATGCGCCGGTCAGGCTGTAATCGGCATACAGGCGTTCGACGTCGAAATGCGCATCGTCGGTGGAAACCGACTCGCCTTCTCTCCAGGTCAACGGCTCTTCGATTTCCAGTTCGGAAAAAAGGCGCAGGCGCCCGCCGCCGTTCCAGGTCATGATCAGGCTGAGTTCGTGGATGTCGGCCTCGGCGCGGCCGCCCGGATGAATATGAAATCCGCCGCTGGAATAGCCGCCGATGCGCAGATTCTTCTCGCCAACAGGCGGCGTTTCATCAGCCGCGGCCTGGTTGCAGGCGAACAGGGCGGCGACTAAACTTGTGGCGACCCAAAATACGGAGTAGTGCATAAGTGCTCCATTTAGAGCCTATTCGTAGTAGGCTCTTAGAATAAACCGAGCCATTCTCCCACCGAACACCATGTTGCGAAAAGCCTATTCCATCAGTCATATCCTGCTGGCTGCATTCCTGCTCGCCGGATTGTTGCCTGCGGCCGCAGTGACATGGATGGCGTTTTCCGAGGCGCGCGACGCGCTCGAAACCGAAATCGCTCGCGACATGCAGGTGCGTGCCTCGGCTACCGCCGCAGAAATCGACCGCATGATGTTCGAGCGCCTGCAGAATGTCGCTTCCTGGAGCCGGCTGGAAATCATGCAGGAACTGCGCGTTGGCGACGTCGACAAGCGGTTGTCACGTTTTCTAAGCGAATCCAAAGCCAGCTACGGCGGTGTTTATGTCGAGCTGAATGCGGTGGATATGCACGACATCGTCGTGGCTTCCAGCGAACCCGGCCGCATTGGGCAGCGCTTCGCGCCAGCCAACGGCGGGCCGGGCATTCCGCTCGCGCAGGGCGATGTGCATGCATCGCGGCTTATCGCCGATCGCCTGCCGATTTCGGCAAAAATCCCGGACGCCATCGAAGGCGGCGACACAGGCACGCTCTATGCGGTTTTCGATTGGTCGCAGGTGAAACAGGTTTTGTCCGCGGCTTCCGCCAATGGGAGCTCCGCCGCACTCATCGACCGACACGGCAAGCTGCTCGCCGCAACAAAAGACTGGAGCGCGCGCGACTCCACGCAGGAAATCTCCGCCACAGCCATGGCCAAGGGATTCGAGGATTTCCCCGGTTTCGGCTGGCAGGTGACCGTCGCCCAATCCAAAGCGGTCGCCCTTGCACCTGTGCGCAAAATGGCACAGACCTTCAGCCTGCTGCTGCTATCCATCGTTGTCGTCGCCACGCTGGCCGCGATCCCGATTGCTTCCAACATAGCTCGCCCTTTGGGCAGACTTACTTACTTCACCCGCAATTTCATCCGCGAACAACGCATGGCCCCGCCACCCACAGGCGGCCCGGCCGAAGTGCGCGAGCTGGCCACGGCATTTGGGCAGATGATCAGCGATCTCGAACGTTTGAAAGAGAATCTGACCCGCGCTGCCAAGCTCGCGGTGGTGGGCGAAATGGCCGCCGCGATGTCGCACGAGGTGCGCACGCCGCTCGGCATCCTGCGCTCGTCGGCACAGTTGCTGTTGCGCGAACCCGGGCTGAGCAAAGAAGGCCGCGAGGTATGCGGCTTCATCGTCAGCGAAACCGAGCGTATGAACAAACTCGTCTCCACCCTGCTCGACTGCACCCGGGCACGCCCTCCCGAATTGCAGTTGGTCAATCTGGCCGAGCTCGCCCAACAAGCGATTGCGATGCTCAAACCGCAGGCCGCCAAGAGGAATATCGCGCTGGATTTCAAGGAAGCCGGTGCTGACGCAACCGCGCTATGCGACTCGGAACAGATGACGCAGGTATTGCTCAATTTGCTGCTGAACGCCTTGCAGATTCTTCCCGAAGGCGGGCATATCGAAGTGACGGTCAAGCATGAGGCCCATGCCGTCCTGCTCGAAGTCGCCGACGACGGCCCCGGCATCGCGCCGGAGTTGTATGATCGCGTCTTCGATCCGTTTTACACGCAACGCAGCGGCGGCATCGGCCTCGGCCTCACGGTCGTCCGCCAAATCGTCGCCGCGCACCGTGGCGAGATCGTTTCCGGGAAAAGCCATCTCGGCGGCGCATTGTTCCGCCTGCGCCTGCCGACTGAAAGCCAAATGAAATGAACGAGAAAAAACGCATCCTCGCCGTCGACGACGAACCCAATATGCGGCGTCTGCTGGAAATCATGCTGAACCAGGCCGGCTACCAGCCCTTGCTGGCGGCGGACGGCAGGGAAGCGATGGAGGTGCTGGGCCGCGAAGGCGCCGATCTGGTCGTGAGCGATTTGCACATGCCCGGCATGGACGGCCTCGGCCTGCTGACGGCGATGCGCGAAGCGGGCATGAGTATTCCGGCCATCATCGTCACAGCGCATGCCGAGGTCGAAACCGCCGTCGCGGCGATGAAACTGGGTGCGGCCGATTACATCGTGCGCCCGTTCGACCTGGAAACGCTGGAAATCGCGATTGTCCGCGCGCTTTCCGTGACCCGCCTCAAGATTGAAAACCGTTTCCTGCGCGATGAAGCCGAGCGCGGGGTCAACAACATGATCGGCAACACGCCGGCCATGCACAAGGTCTACGACGCCATCCGCCAGGTCGCACCGGAAAAGGCGACTGTGCTCATCGTCGGCGAAACCGGCACCGGCAAGGAACTGGCGGCACACGCCATCCATCGGCTTTCGCCGCGCAACGAATCGCTGTTCGTCGCCGTCAATTGCGCCGCGATACCCGCCGAAATGATGGAATCCGAACTCTTCGGTCACGAGCGCGGCGCCTTTACCGGCGCGATCAAGGAGCGCATCGGCAAGTTCGAGCTGGCGGACGGCGGCACGCTCTTCCTGGATGAGATCACGGAAATGCCGATGGCCTTGCAGGCCAAGCTGCTGCGCGCCTTGCAGGAGGGCGTGATTGAACGCCTGGGCGGCCACCGCCCGATCAGCGTCGATATCCGCATTATCGCCGCCACCAACCGTGACCCGCAGCAAGCCGTACGCGACGGCCGGCTGCGCGAAGATCTTTATTACCGGCTCAACGTGTTCCGCCTGGATCTGCCGCCGCTGCGTACGCGCCTCGATGACATTCCTCTGCTTGCCCAGCATTTTACCCTGCGGCGCAGCATCGCCATTACGTCGGAAGCACTGGCACGACTCGCCAATTACGATTGGCCGGGCAATGTGCGCGAGCTCGAGAACGTGCTGGAACGCGCCGCTATTGTCTGCGGAGGCCGCACCATCGATGCGGCGCATCTTCCCGCCGATATCGCACCCTCGGCCGCGATGCAGCCTGCCGCAGTCCCGATGACGCCTGAAAACCTGTCGATCCCGCTGGCGTCGGAAACCCTTGAAAAGCAGCTCATTGCCGAAGCCCTGCGCCAGACCGGCAACAACAAGAGCAAGGCAGCGCGCCTGCTGGATATTAGCGAGCGCTCACTGTGGTATAAATTGACGCGCTACAATCTGGGCTGACGCGCCGTTTTAACTGAGCGCATGGGCTATAATCCCATTAACCTTAACGACTTGAACGAACCACGATGAACGCCGAACTCGAACAGTCCCGCTTCAACATGATTGAACAGCAAATCCGCACTTGGGAAGTATTGGACCCGGTCGTGCTGGCGTTGCTGAAAGATGTGCCGCGCGAGGAGTTCGTGCCGCCGCAATATCTGGGGCTGGCCTTTGCCGACCTGGAAATCCCCATCGGTCACGGCCAGATGATGCTGTCGCCCAAAATGGAAGCGCGCATTGTGCAGTCGCTCAATCTCAAGAAAACCGACAAGGTGCTGGAGATCGGAACCGGCAGCGGCTACATGACGGCGCTGCTGGCGAAACTTGCGCAGCACGTCGTCAGCGTCGATTGCGTCCCCGAACTCACCGCAATCGCGCGCAAGAATCTGGAACGCCACCACATTGCCAATGTAACGCTGGAAGTCGGCGACGCCGCCCATGGCTGGACGGCGAACGCTCCCTACGATGTCATCGTGCTCACCGGTTCAGTGCCCGTACTGCCTGAAGGCCTGCAACAGCAATTGACGATCGGCGGCCGTCTTTTCGCAGTTGTCGGCGAGGCTCCCGTCATGGAAGCCACGCTGATTCGCCATGTCGCAGACCAGGCATTCCGTGCCGACGTGCTGTTCGAAACCTGCGTCCCGGAATTAACCGGCGCGCCGCAGCCGGAACGCTTCAGCTTCTGATATTCAGGCACGCCGATTCCGCGCATGGTGCGACAAGCTCACCACGAGCGGAATGTGTGTCGCACCGTTTGTCCTGAGCCGCCCGGCCATGCTCACGACAGACTTGTAGACCGTGGCACCTGCTTCGCAAGCATGCCAGCTGATCGATTGACCAACCGATCAGCTGGCAGTAAGGTAGTGCGGCTAACTTCGTTGGCCTTTCTGTCCTGGTGTATTAGAATGCTCTAATGAACAAGACATTGCTTGCTTTGATCATCGCGATTCTGCCCCTGGCATCCCATGCGGAAATGCCGGTGCAGGATTTGCTCGCCACTTATCAGCAAGCCCAGGTGAGCGACCCGACATGGGCTGCGGCGCAGAACGCGAATGTCGCGGCGCAGGAAAAACTGGTCCAGGGCAAGGCGCTCCTGCTGCCTACAGCCAGGCTCGGCGCAAACGCCGGCCATACCCAATCCAACCTGGACCGCACCGGCGGCGTAACCAACATCGGCCGCAGCGGCCACGACGATTACGAAACCTACGGCTACAACCTCAGCATCAGCCAGCCGCTGTACCGCAAACAGAACAGCATCCAGTACGAACAATCCAAAATCCAGGTCGCGCAAGCCGGCGAACAACTCAATACCGCCAACCAGGACCTGATGCTGCGCGTATCGCAAGCCTATTTCGACGTGTTGCTGGCGCAGGACAAGATCGATCTCATCCTGGCGCAGAAGGCGGCGATTACACGACAGCTGGAGCAGGCCAAGGCCAACTTCGAGGTCGGTAGCTCGACCATTACCGACGTCCATGAAGCGCAGGCACGCTTCGACCTGACCTTGGCGCAGGAAATCGCAGCGGTGAATGAGCTGGAAGCGAAAAAACATGCCATCCAGGCCGTCACAGGCCAGATGCCGCAGCGTCTCGCCACGGCCAAGGGCGACCTGCTGACGGATATTCCCGAACCGCGTGAAATGGAAAAATGGGTAGAGATCGCGGAGCAGAACAATCTGGCCCTCAAGATCCAGATCCAGTCGCTGCAGCTCGCCAACCAGGAAGTGGAGCGTACTCGCGCTGGCCATCTGCCGACCCTGGACGTTGTAGGCAACTATTCCGACAACCGTGCCAACGGCGGCGTAAGCAGCGACCTCGTCGGCTATAACAAGGCCATCAAAACCGGCGCCGTCGGCTTGCAGCTGGAAATTCCCTTGTACCAGGGCGGTGCGATCAGCTCCAAGGCGCGCGAAGCCGTCGCCAACAAGCAGAAAACCGAGGACGACGTAGAAGCGGCACGCCGCCAAGCCAACCTGCAGACTCGCCAGGCCTTCCTGGCGGTGACCAGTTCGGTTGCACAGGTCAAAGCCTACGAACAGGCGCTGGTATCCAGTCAAAGCCAGCTGGATTCGACATCGCTGGGCTATGATGTCGGCGTACGCACCAGTGTGGACGTGTTGAACGCGCAGCAGCAACTCTACAGCGCCAAGCGCGACCTGCTGCAAGCGCGTTACTCCTGGCTGCTGAGCGTATTGCAGCTCAAGGCCGCCGCCGGGGTACTGACCCAAGAGGACCTCGCCGCCACCAACAGCCTGCTCGAAGGTTCATGAGCGGACCGTCCGTTTGCGTGCGCGGCCTGAGCCAGCTCGCCGTCATCGACGTGCAAGACAAGCTGTGCGGAGCGATGGATGCCGAAGCGCTGCAGGGTTTGGTAAAGAGTTGCCGCATTCTGTTGCAGGCGGCGCAGTTGCTGGAAATCCCCGTAATACACACCGAGCAATATCCCAAGGGTCTGGGCCCGACGCTGACCGAACTCGGCACATGGCTGAAACCCGGAGCGGCCGTCGAAAAAACCTGCTTTTCCTGCTGCGATGAAAGCGCCTTCCGCGCACGCCTCCATCGCGACCGCTCCCAGATCATTCTCGCCGGCATGGAAGCGCATATCTGCATATTGCAGACTGCACTGCAATTACAGGAGTCGGGCCGCCAAGTGTTCGTCGTCGAAGACGCCGTGCTGTCACGCCGGGAGGCCAACAAGCAGAATGCACTGGCACGGCTGCGTCAGGCCGGCGTCATCGTCACCAATACCGAATCGGTAGTGTTCGAGTGGCTCAAGGTCGCCGAGGGCGACGCCTTCAAACAGATCAGCAAGCTCGTCCGCTAAACCGCATGCGCTGGCAGACACTGCTCTTCATCCTGCTGGTCGGATTCGGCGCCTACCAGTACAGCCAGACGCGACCGGTCACCGTCACGCAGACCGGCGCCATCGTCGTGGAAGAGCCCTATCAGATCCCGGTCCAATCGCCGCCACGGCTGACGCTGGAAAACTATCAAATCGAACCTTTGGCAAGGTTTTCGATTGAAGCACGCGTACTGAGTACTGAAAAGTATCGGCTTGGTCGCGAATCCGAAATTTCTCCCGTCGACTTTGCGCTGGGCTGGGGCGCGATGTCCGACTCTGCGGTTCTCGACCGCATCGACATCAGTCAGCGCGGCCGGTTTTATTTCTGGCACGTAGATGAGTTTCCGATACCGCGCGAGGAAATCGAGAGTCACAGCGCCAACATGCACATGATTCCCGCCAACGCCTCCGTTGCACACCGCTTGAAGGAAATCCGCCCGGGACAGATCGTACGGTTGCAGGGTTACCTGGTGGCGATCAGCGCGGATGATGGATGGAAGTGGCGCAGTTCGCTGAGCCGCACGGATACCGGCAATGGAGCGTGCGAGCTGGTTTGGGTGGAATCGGTGGAGATCGGGACGATCAGCTGATTCAAGCAGGCCGTCATTCGGCGAAAGCCGGAATGACACAGCCTAAGAAGCCAGCGTTTCCTCAACCACCGCCATGACGCGTTCCGACGCGCCGCTATGGCTGCCGCTGAATGCGAGCGCCTGCCGGGACATGCGGTCCCGCAACGTGTTGTCAGCGAACAACTCGCGCAATTTCGCCCCCAGCGCCGCCGGGTCTTCCACGCGCAACGCCGCTCCCGCCATCAGCGCGCTCTGCGCCACCGCTTCGAAATTCCAGGTATGCGGCCCGATCAGCACCAGCTTGCCCATCGCGCAGGCTTCGATCAGGTTCTGCCCGCCCAATGGCAGCAGACTGCCGCCAATGAACGCCACGTCGCACGCGGCATAGTAGGCAAACATTTCCCCCATGCTGTCGCCGAGCACAACCTGAATATCCCGACCAATTACTCCCTCTCCCTTCGTGGGAGAGGCTTGGCCTGTCCTGAGCTTGTCGAAGGAGGGTGAGGGGGCAGTCTCCATGAGCCCCGAACGCCGAACATAGGAATTTCCGCGCTTTTCCAGTATCCCCGCCACTTCATTAAATCGCTGCGGATGCCGCGGCACGATGACCGTCAGCAAGCCCGGCACGTTCGCCGCGGCCACTGCATCCAGCACCAGCGACTCTTCCCCGTCGCGCGTGCTCGCCGCCAGGAATACCGGCCGCTCTTGCCCGAAAAGACGTCGCAATGCCGCGCCCTTCGCCTGCATTTCCGGCGGCGGCGTCACGTCGAATTTGAGATTGCCAGTCACCGCCACTTCACGGGCGCCCAACTTGCGCAGACGTTGCGCATCGTCTTCGGTTTGCGCAGCGATGCGCGTCAATCGCCTCAGCCCCTCCTCCACCAGTTTGCCCAGTCGGGCATAACCGCGCGCCGATCTTTCCGAAAGACGCGCATTAACCAGCATCAAGGGAACGCCACGCTGCTCGCAAGCCGCGATCAGGTTGAACCACAACTCGGTTTCCATCAGCAGCCCAACCCGAGGTTGGAAATGATCCAGAAAGCGCGCCATCGCACCGGGCAGGTCATAAGGCAGATAGCAACGCAACACATCGTCGCCGAATAGCTGCTCGCCCGCCTCGCGTCCGGTCGGGGTGGTGTGCGTCATCAAAATTCGGTGCCGCGGATAACGCAAACGCAACAGCGCGACCAAAGGCGCCGTCGCGCGTGTTTCGCCCACGGATACCGCATGCAGCCAGATAAGCGGTTGTGCAGGACGAGGATTCCGATAAAAACCGAAACGCTCCGGTACGTGCCGCAGGTATTCGGGCTGCCGGAAAGCGCGCCATACCAGCTTCAGCAGCGCGAAGGGAAGCAGCAAACAAAGCAGCAGGGTATATGTCCAACGAGGCATGTCGGCGATTTTCGCATGGAAATGCTGCGTTTGAACTTTCACCTGTCAGAAGCGCCGAGATGCCTCGGGAATTTACCCTTGTTCAAGTCAATTTCATGCACCGTTTTGGCACTTTCCTGACATCTTTTCAAGGTTAGCAAGGGCTCGCACGCGCCCTCTTCCAGTGCCAATCGGAGCAATGGAAAGTCAACCAAAAAATTTTGCCGGAGCTTCTTGACGGACACTAGCAAAGGGGGGAAACTTCAATCCGAAACACAAGATGTAGTGTTAGAAGTTGCTAATAATAATATTGCGGGAACCCGGGCCAAAAGGCACACAATGGCGGCTCTGACGGTTCCTTCTTTCATTTTCCGGCAACTTTTACTGATATTTACGGCACAAAAATAAACGGAGGTATGCCCACTATGCTCAAGGTAGTGAAAACGGCTCAGGAAGCCGAACGCGAGGTTCCCATGCAACCGGTATCGCTGGACATCTGGGACAAGAAGTACCGTCTCAAGACCAAGCAAGGCGA
>DATHWE010000204.1:0-13395 GCA_035460905.1 Methylophilaceae bacterium
GGCGCGCAGATCCGCGATAACGCGCTGTCCAAGGCAAGATTCGAATTCAGATGGGAAGACCAGTTCAACCTCGGTCTCGATCCGGAAAAAGCCAAGGAATTCCACGATGAAACCCTGCCGCAGGAAGGCGCCAAGCAAGCCCACTTCTGCTCCATGTGCGGCCCGCACTTCTGCTCGATGAAGATCACCCAGGACGTGCGCGATTACGCCGCAAGCCAAGGGCTTTCCGAGGAAGATGCGTTGAAGCAGGGTATGCAGGAAAAGGCCGTTGAGTTCGTCAAGAAAGGCTCCGAGGTTTATCAAAAGGTCTGATTTCAATTGCATTCGCGTGAATGCCGCGCTGTCACCGCTTGTTGTACTAAAGGGTCTTGGCTGCGCGGCTCCGTCCTGTCTTCTCGCGCATGCACGCTGAAATAAAGTCTCTGGTTTGCCGGGAGGGCTGCGGTGCCTGCTGCATTGCGCCTTCCATCCATTCGCCCCTGCCGGGTATGCCGCATGGCAAACCGGCAGGCGTGCGATGCGTACAACTTACCGAAGATAACCGCTGCGCCGTGTTCGGCAAGCCCGAACGGCCGGCTTTCTGCGGCGGCTTGCGGCCGTCGGAGGAAATGTGCGGTGAAACCCGTACGCACGCCATGCAGTGGCTGGCGCGCCTGGAACGCGCCACTGCCCCGAATTCGCCCGCATGATTGACGCGGCCTTGTAACCTTCACACTGGATAATCGAACCCCTGTATGGATATTCTGATTCTCTTAAAGGCTTTCATCCTCGGCATCGTCGAAGGCGCCACCGAATTTCTCCCAGTCTCCAGCACCGGTCACCTCATCATCGTCGGCGATCTCCTGCAATTCAATTCCGAGCGAGATAAAGTCTTCAAGATCGTGATTCAGCTGGGCGCGATCCTGGCGATCTGCTGGGAATACCGTGCGCGCTTGGGGCATGTGGTCGCCAACATGCGTGAGCCTGCTTCGCAACGGCTATTCGTGAACATTGCGCTGGGTTTTCTTCCTGCGGCGATTCTGGGTGTGCTGTTTCACGATGCCATCAAGGAATATCTCTTCTCGCCGCTGACAGTCGCGATGGCGCTGATCGTCGGCGGGGTGGCAATTCTGCTCATCGAGAAATTCAAGCCCGAATCTGATACCGCGACGATCGATGACATGGACTGGAAGCACTCACTCAAGATCGGCCTGGCGCAGTCGCTGGCACTGTTTCCCGGAGTCTCGCGCGCAGGGGCAACTATCCTGGGCGGTGTCGTGTTCGGTTTGTCGAGAAAAGCGGCTGCCGAGTTTTCGTTCTTCCTGGCGATTCCCGTCATGTTTGCCGCTACGGGCTACGACCTCTTCAAGAATTGGGACTTGCTGCACACGAACGACATCCCCGTTTTTGCTGTCGGATTCATAACGGCATTTTTCAGCGCGTTGCTCATGGTGCGAGGCTTGCTCAAATATGTTTCCAACCATGACTTCCGCATTTTTGCCTGGTATCGCATCGTGTTCGGCTTGATCGTGCTGGCGTATTTTTCGAGTAAATAAACCTTGTGCGACTACGATACCCTTGTAAAAACCCTACATCGTTTTGCCGATCAATCCAAAGCACGTCCGTTGTCGCTCGGTGAAGCGCTGGATTCGCTGGATGAAGCCGCTTATGCATTCATTGCGATCATCCTGGTGCTGCCTTTTGTGCAGCCTGTGCCGTTGGGTCCGATTACTGTACTCGGTGGTCTTGCGTTTGCCACGCTGGGCTGGCAGTTGATGCGCGGCCACGAGTCGCCGGTGCTGCCCAAAAAGCTGCAGGCGGTGGAATTGAGCGAAAAAAGCTGGCGCATCCTGGTCAATGTTTGCCTGAAGATACTCGGCTTCTGCCGCAAATTCACCAAGCCGCGCTACACCACGCTGGTCACTGGTCGTAAAGGTCAGAAAATTGGTGGTTTCGTGTTGCTAACGGGTGGGGCGCTCATGGCGATTCCCTTCGGAGTTTTGCCGTTCAATAACGTGCTGCCGGCGCTGGCGATTCTGTTTTACGGCATCGGAGAGCTGGAAGAGGACGGCCTGATGGTATTCATCGCCTTTTTCTGGCTGGCCGTTACGGTAATTTATTTCGGCGCGTTCTTCTTCGCACTGTGGTTTTTCGGCCAGGAAGCGCTCGCGTATTTCAAGTGGTAAGCCGGTGTTAAACTGGCGTCTTAAGCTTTATTGAGGAAGACCAGAATGAATAAAGCCCTCAAATATTCGCTGTATGGTGTAGGTGGACTCGTCGGGCTGGCAGTAGCCGGTGCCGGCATTTTGGCTGCCACGTTCGACCCCAACGACTACAAGCCGCTGATCGTCGATCTCGTCAAGGAAAAGAAGCAGCGCACGCTCAACATCGAGGGCGACATCAAGCTCGCCTTCTGGCCCAAGCTGGGTGCCGACCTCGGCAAGGTCTCCCTCTCCGAACACAACAGCGACAAGGAATTCGCTTCCATCAACAGCGCCAAGGTGTTTGTCGCCGTGCTGCCGCTGCTGAAAAAGGAACTGGTCATCGACACCATCCATGTAGATGGCGTGCGCGCCAACATCGTGCGCTACAAGGACGGCACCACCAACTTCGACGACCTGATTTCCAAGGAAGAAGAGGAGTCGCAAGAGCTCAAGTTCGACATCGACGGTATTGAGGTCTCCGACGCTGCTGTCAGCCTGGCCGACGAGATGGGCAACCGCAATTTCAAGCTGAGCGACCTGCAGCTCGAAACCGGCCACGTGGCCAAGAATGAGCCCATCGATGTCGATACTCAATTTCATATCGCCGGCGACAACCCGGTGCTCGATGCAAAGATGCAATTTAAGGGCACCTTGCTGGCCGATACCGAAAAGAAACAGTACGGCGTGAAGGGCATGGCGCTGGCTTTGCAGGGCACGGTGACTTCGCTGCGCGATGTCGACCTGACCCTGGCTGGCGATGTCGATGCCAAGCCGGAAACGATGGAGTTCGTGGTGGACGGCCTCAAGCTGGCCGTGAAGGCGACGCAGGACGCGCAGAAGCTCGACGTCAAGCTTGAAGCGCCCAAGCTGGTGGCGCAGAAAGACGAAGTCAGCGGCGACGATGTGAAGCTCGACGTTACGCGCAGCCAGGGCGACGACACGATGACCGCCAAGCTGGTGATCGCGGACATGAAGGGCTCGCCCAAGGCTTTTGAAAGCTCAGGAATTTCCGGCGACATTTCCGGCAAGCAGGGCAAGCGCAGCCTGTCGGGCAAATTCTCCTCACCGTTCAAGGGCAATCTGGAAACGCTGGTGTTCGACCTGCCCAAGCTGGCCGGCAATGTGGACATCAAGGACCCTTCGCTGCCGAACGGCGCGGCCAAGGTGGGCTTCAATCTCAACACGCACGTCGATGTGAAGCAGGAAAAAGCCGCCGTGGGCCTGGCCATGAACATCGACGGCAGCAATCTCAAGGGTGACATTGGCGTGGCCGGCTTCAAGCAGTCCAACGTCAAGTTCAACCTGACCGCGGATCAGCTCGATCTTAACAAGCTGCTTGGCGCCAACCAGCCCAAGGAGGAAAAGCCCAAGGCCGCCGCCGAGAACAAACCGGCCGATCTGTCCTTCCTCAAGACGGTGTTTGCCGATGGTTCGATCAATATCGGTTCGCTGCTTTACGACAAATACCGCGTGAGCAATCTCGCCGCGAAGATCAAGGCCGACGGCAAGACGCTCGTAGTCAGCCCGCTTTCGCTGAAACTGGACGACAGCACCATCAAGGGCCGCGTCGGTGTCAGCCAGTTCGAGCGCGCGCTGTACACCTTCGATCTCGATATTGACCGTATCGACGCCGACCGCTATGCCGCTCAGGATTCCGGCGCCAAAACAGCGGCAAAGCCCAAGGACGACAAACCGCTCGACCTGTCCGCCCTGAAGGCGCTCAACGCCGACGGCAGCCTGCGCATTGGCAGCCTCAAGTACGGCAAGATCAATTCGTCCAATATCCGCATCGATCTCAAGTCCGACGGGCGCAAGCTGGATATCGCGCCCTTTTCCGCGAAAGTGGACGACAGCCAGATCAACGCCAATCTCGGCATCACGCGCTTCGAAAAACCAATTTTCAGTTTCAACGTGAGTATCGACAAGCTGGACGCCGACCGCTACATCACCAAGAGCGAACCCAAATCGAGCGGCAGCACTGAAGATCAGCCGCTCGATTTGAGTGCGCTCAAGAACCTCAACGCCAGCGGCAGCGCCAAGCTGGGCTGGCTCAAGCTGGCCAATGTGAAAACCAGCAACGTGAATATCGGGCTCAAGGCCAACGACGGCTTGGTGAACCTGGCGCCGTTTTCCGCGAACCTATACGACGGCAGCATGGACGGAACGCTGAGCGTGGATGCGCGCGCGACGCCCAGCATCGCATTCAAGCAGGACATGAAGGGCATCAACATCGGCCCGCTGCTGGTGGACGCGATCCAGAACGGCATGCTAGAGGGCAAGGGTACGCTGGCAGTGGACGTGAAAACCACTGGCGATACGGTACTGGCCCTCAAGAAAGCGCTAGGCGGTACTGCCGCGATCAGGCTCGCGGATGGAGCAGTCAAGGGCGTCGATATCGCCGGTACCATCCGCGACATCAAGAACAAGTTCAATTTCAGCGGCAATACGCTGGGTGCCGACCAGAAGAAGAAAACCGATTTCAGCGAAATGTCCGCCAGCTTCAAGATCGCCAAGGGTGTGGCGCATAACGAGGATCTCAGCATGAAGTCCCCGCTGTTGCGCGTGACCGGCAGCGGCGATATCGACATCGGCAATTCGATGCTGAATTACACTGCACGCCCCACGGTGGTGAATACGACAAAAGGCCAGGGCGGCGCCGACATGGAAGCGCTCAATGGGCTGACCTTCCCGGTGAAAGTCACGGGCCCGTTCTCAGCGCCCAAATACGGTTTCGATTTTGCCGCGATAGGTACCGAAATCGCCAAGAAGAATCTGCTCAAAGGCACCAAGGCCGAACCGCTACAGCAGTTGCTGGAAGGCAACAAGGAAGACGCGCTCAAGGGCTTGCTGGATCGCAAGAAGAAACCTGCCGAGCAACCGGCACCTGCTCCTGCCCAGCAGGAGGGCTCGACTGCACCTCCGGCCGAACAACAGGCCGCTCCGGCGCCAGCCCCAGCAGAAAAGCCCAAGCTGACGCCCGAAGAAAAGGCGAAGAAGAAGCTGAATGATCTGCTGGGTCTCTAGCTAATATTGGCTTTCATGGCCTGGCACCGGGCCTGGGCGAGGCTCCGAGGCGCAACCCGAGAGAACGCAGGCGAGCGTCAGCAATAGGGCGAGCAGTATTTTCATGGTGATCTCCAGTATGATGACCGGAAAACCAATTTACTCCTGTGCATGACCGATTTCCATCCTCCCGTAAATGATTTCGCCCAGCGCCTGATCGCCTGGCAAAAGACGCACGGTCGTCACGATTTGCCGTGGCAGAACACGCGCGATCCGTATGCGATCTGGGTGTCGGAGATCATGCTGCAGCAGACCCAGGTCTCCGCAGTCATTCCCTATTACCAGCGCTTCATGACGAGCTTTCCGGATATTGCCGCGCTTGCCGGAGCCAGCGAAGACCATGTATTGGAACACTGGAGCGGGCTAGGCTATTACTCCCGTGCGCGCAATCTGCACGCTGCGGCGAAGCAGATCATGAGCCTCCACGAGGGCCGCTTTCCGCAGAGTGTCGAACTTATCGAAGCACTGCCTGGCATCGGGCGTTCCACCGCTGCCGCGATTGCCTCGTTTGCTTTCGGTCAGCGCCACGCGATTCTCGATGGCAATGTGAAGCGTGTGCTCGCGCGTTGTTTCGGTATCGATGGCTGGCCCGGCCAGCCGGCCGTGGAAAAGCGCATGTGGCTGCTGGCCGAGACCCTGCTGCCGGAAGAAGGCATGGAAGCCTATACGCAAGGCATCATGGATCTGGGCGCAACACTGTGCTCGCGCAGCAAACCCGCATGCCCGGCTTGTCCTTACGTCGATGCCTGCGTGGCCCATGCCGACAGTCGTGTGGCAGAACTGCCGACCCCCAAGCTCCGCAAAGCAATCCCGCAAAAAAAGACGGTCATGCTACTGCTGCTTTCCGGAAACGAGATACTGCTGGAAAAACGTCCACCGACCGGCATATGGGGTGGGCTATGGAGCTTTCCGGAAATTGAAGTCGAGGCCGATCCCTTGCATGCCGTGCGCCAGCGTTTCGGTATCGATGAAGCCGTATTGTCCACGGCGTTGCCCCCGTTTTCGCACACCTTCAGTCATTTCCGGCTGGAAATCACGCCACAGCCGGTGCGCGTCCGCAAGCCTTTCGGCACGGAAGAGCATGGCCGTGTCTGGCTGGCAGTCGAGGATGCGCTGGGCGCGGCGTTGCCTGCGCCGGTGCGCAGAATACTGGATGATTTTGTCCTGAAAAAACCCCTTAATTTTGTCGGGAATTAGGTGTAAAGTTTCTTCATCGCTGAACGTGTTTCACGATGGAGAATTGCATGGACAACAAATACGGTTTAGGCAGTGCCAAGGTCTCGCATGTGCATCACGATGCCAAGCATGGCACTTCGACAGCTTCTGCGATGGCCTGTCGTAACTGCGGCAGCGACCGCTTGATCCTGTGCCCGACATTGAACGATCATTTCTGCAAGGACTGCGGCGAGTATCAGGGCGACGTGCCGGCCGGTTATTCCACGGGTCGCAGCGCAGATTACTAGCTTCATTTTCGAACAATAAAAAGGGCAGCCTCGGCTGCCCTTTTGCATTTCCGGAGACCGGATTACTTCTGGTCCCAGCTGTCTTCCCACATGCAGTGCTTGATGGTGTGGCGATTCTTGATCAGCTCTTCGATAGACGGCTCGTCGTTCAGTGCGCGCTTGATCGCCAGCTTGGTGGCATCGTAGTTGTTCTTGTACATGTCGGCCTTGTCCAGCGTGCCTTCCTTGGCCAATGCGGCACAGCCCGGATCGATCCAGACCAGGCTGACGATGCACAGGTCGTTGACCTGGTCGCGCGGGATGATGCCTTCGATCACGCAATCCAGAATGGCGTCCGCGGTTGCAGCCTGAACCACGCCGCCGAACAGTTCGATGTTGATCGAGTCCTTCAGAGTGACCTTCGGCACCATCATGGTGGCGGGGCGAACCAGCTGGTTGATGTCGCGCACAGCGAACATTGCAGTGTGGCCCTTGCTTTGTGCCATCATGTTGGCGAATGCGGTGCCGACGGGACCGTCAACAGCGCCGATAAGGATTTCCGGCATGGCGGCGGTAACATCCTTGCCTTCACTGAAAACGGTGGCTTCGCCAGCCTTGAAGATGATCTTGTTGGACATGATTGTTCCTTGGAAGGGGTTACGAAAAGGGCGTATTTTATAGAAACGCACCTTCCCCGGCAAATCAAGTGCTTAGCGCCAGGACCATGTCGCGGTGCGGAATCCCGGCATCGTCATAGATCTCGCTGCAGACCTTGAATCCGCTTTTGGCATAAAACGGGATAGCGTGCGTCTGGGCGGAGAGGCTGACATGCGCAAGGCCCTGTTCCCGTGACAATGCAATCAGCGTTTCGAGCATCGCCCGACCTACGCCGCGGCCGCGCCATTCGGGCAATACCGCCATGCGGCCTATTCTGCCTCCGGACAACATGCGAGCGCAGCCGATGGCGTGAGTGGCATCAAGGGCGAGCACATGCACGGCGTCATCGTCCATCCCGTCCCACTCCAGGCTTTCAGGAACGGACTGTTCCTCGATAAATACGTGGCGACGGATGTCGGCCAATGCGCTGCCGGCATCTTTCCAGGAAACAATATTTACGATCACTGGCTCTGCTGGTCGATGTCCTGAAGTTGCTGGTCGGCCTGTTGCTGCATGGTATCTTCGACACCCTTGGCTTTTTCTATGGCATTGATCTGGTCTTCGAACAGTTTGGGCGGGGGAGGCTGTTTTTCCTCGCTGCAGCCTGGCAAGACGAGTGTGCAGACTGCCACCAGAAGCATGATTATTCGCATTTCCGTTCTCCTTTTCGACTATTGCAGGGGCCGTGTTTAGCGTGCATTATGTGCCGACTTTTGTTTTCAGAGGATAGACGCATGAACAAGTATATTCCCGTTGTGGCGCGCCTGCTGCTGGCCCAGATTTTTGTCGTGGCGATTGCCATCCAGTTGATGATCATCATGCAGAGCCCTACAGGCTATGAAGAGTTTCGCATGTATCTCGGCCAGCACGGCCTGCCGGGTATTTTCGCTCCGTTGATGATCCTGGTTCAATTGATCGGTGGGGCCGCCTTGCTGCTGGGCTACAAAACACGGACTTTTTCTTTCGTAATGGCCGGTTATGCAGTGTTCGTCGCGTTCGCGCTGCGTTTCAACGAACCGATCGTGTTCATGCAATATTTGGCGATTGCCGGCGGCCTGCTCGCGCTGGCAGCATTGGCGCCGACGGCTTGCAGCCTGGATAATCTGCTGAAGAAGAAGTAAGGTTTACAGATGGGGCAGCGCAACGCTGCCCCATTTTTCGACCAGCTGGTGCTCGACGCCCAACTGGTCGAGTATCTTGGCGACGATGAAGTCCACGATATCTTCCACACTCTTGGGCAGATGGTAGAAACCGGGATTGGGCGCCAGTATCACGGCGCCCATACGCGAAAGCTTGAGCATGTTTTCCAGATGAATCGCCGAGAAGGGCGTTTCGCGCGGCACCAGGATCAGCTTGCGGCCTTCCTTCAACATCACATCCGCAGCGCGTTCGATCAGGTTGTCGCTGAGTCCGGTGGCGATCGCTGCCAACGCGCCCATGGTGCAAGGGCAAACCACCATCGCATCGGCTGCGCCAGTGCCGGAGGCGATGGGCGCATTCCAGTCCTCACGCGCAAACACCAATAATTGCTCGGGCCGGCAGCGGAATCGCTCGACCAACATGCGGTGCGCTTCCGAGGTTTTTGTCGGCAGATTGAGGCTCATTTCCTGCGCGGCGACGAATTGTGCAGCCTGCGAATACACCAGGTAGACCGTATGCCCCCCCGCGAGCAGGGATTCCAGCAAGCGAATCGCATAGGGCATGCCGGAGGCACCGGTCAATGCCAGAGTGATGGTTTTGTTCATCCGGCGGATGTGAGATTCTTGGGCAGCGGGAATACCACGCTCTCGACGATGCCATTGAGTTCGCGTACATCTTCGGCACCCAGGGAATTCAGTTTGGCGATGACTTCCTTGACCAGCACTTCGGGTGCGGAAGCGCCAGCGGTAACGCCGATGCGTTTCTTGCCGGTGAGCCAGTCCGGTTGCAATTGGCTGGCGTTATCCACCATGTAGGACTCGACGCCGTTGTTCTGCGCCACTTCGCGCAGGCGGTTGGAATTCGAACTGTTGGGCGAACCGACGACGATGACCAGATCGCATTCGCGCGCCATGATTTTGACGGCGTCTTGCCGGTTTTGCGTGGCGTAGCAGATGTCGTCGCTCTTGGGTGCGACGATGTCCGGAAAGCGCTGCTTGAGCGCCGCAATGACGCGGGCTGCATCGTCCAGCGATAGCGTGGTCTGTGTGACAAAAGCCAGCTTGTGCGGATCCTTTACCTGCAGCCGCTCTACATCTTCCGGCGTTTCGACGAGATACATGCCTTCCTTGGACTGCCCCATGGTGCCTTCCACCTCGGGATGGCCGCGGTGACCGATCATGACGATTTCGCGATCTTTTTCGCGCAGCTTGCTGACCTCGACGTGCACCTTGGTGACCAGCGGGCAGGTGGCGTCGAACACGCGCAGCCCGCGTGCCTCGGCCTCGGCGCGCACGTCCTTGGAAACGCCGTGGGCGCTGAAAATCACGGTATTGCCGGCAGGGATTTCATCCAGCTCTTCGACAAACACCGCGCCCTTGCGCTTGAGTTCATCGACCACGAATTTGTTGTGCACGACTTCGTGGCGTACATAAATAGGTGCGCCGAAGCGTTCCAGAGCCTGTTCGACAATGATGATGGCGCGATCTACGCCGGCGCAGAAACCGCGCGGATTTGCTAGTACGACTTGCATATCAATTTCCCAGCCAGTGGGCAAAGGTAAGTAAAAGGAGGAGTCCCATCATCACGACCAGCACGCGCCAGACCAGACCGGTTGCACTGCGCAAATAGTCGGCATCGGCTTCGTCGCCCATGCCAAGCTCGGGACGGTATTCAAGCACGCCGCGTGCCGGCAGAGTTTCGCCCAGCCGTACGCCGAGCGCTCCGGCACCGCTGGCGAGTATGATGCCCTGTGCCTCGTTCGGCCAGGCGGCAGCCTGCGTGCGCCAGCAATAGACGGCATCCTCGAAATCGCCGACGACGGCGAAGCTGGCGGCAGTGAAGCGCGCGGGCAGCCAATCGAGCCAATCGAAAGCCTGCAGCGAAAAATCGCCGAAACCGTCATGTTTTTCTGCCCATTCCGTTTTCAACAGATAGGCAAGCCGATAAAGCAGTGCGCCGACCGGGCCGAGCAGGAAAAACCAGAAAATCGGCGCGAACAAGTCATGATGCGCATGTCGCAACGTGGATTCGATGCCGACCTTGGCAATCTGCGCCGCATCGTAGGTCTGAGCATCGCAGTTCTGCCAATCTTCCAGTTCGCTGCGCGCCTCTTCCAGATTGTGGTCGCGCAGCTTGTTGGCGATCAGCTCCGGCATCTGGCCGAAGCGCCCAACGCGCAGGACGAAATAAAGAATTACGATTGAAAACAGCGCGCCGAGCAATGCGTTGGCTCGGTAAAGTGCAATGTAAGCAACCGCGATAATGATTACCGGCAGTAATACCGCCACGATCCAGGCCAACATGCCATGCTGTTTCCGGCCATCGTTGAAATTCTGCTCCAGCCATGCGGCATAGGGGCTGAAAAAATTGTGCAGCCAGTCGGGTTGCGCCAGCGGACGGTAATATCCCAGTACGAGTGCGGCAAGCAGCGAGAGGAAACTCATGGACTTGTCTCCAGAGGCATTTCCACGGTAAGTACACTGGCATCGTAAAGCTCAACCGTAGGCAAGTGCAAGGTCATGTCATGCTGCTTCGTGAAATCGAGCAACCCGCCGTAAGCCTTGCCGTAAGCGAATACCGGGTGCGCCTTGATGCTGGCAGATACCACTTTGCGCTTGGGCAGGATGGTGGTCTTCAGCGGCTCCTTGGGTATCACGCCGTCGTCGATAATGAATCCGGTGCGCGCGCGTCGCTTGTCCCGCTCCGTGGAGCGTGGGTCATTGAATATGATCGCAATTGCGCTGCCGGGTTCCACGCCTTGCTCACGCAGTTGCTTGTCGACTTCGCCGCGTTTCGAGCCTAGCTTGGAATACGGCCCTTCCGCTTCCAGATAGGCATAGCGATAGGGGCCGCGCTCTGTGACTTCGATCTTCGCCGATGAAAACAGGCCCCACCACGTGAGAACGCCCAATATGGGGAGCGCGAAGGCCACCAGAAAGCTGATCCAAGGTTTCTTCAAGTGTCTGTACAAATTCGGGAATCGGGTCGGAAAAGATACCACAAACCGCCAGCGCGGGACACGAAATCGGTATAATTCCCCCCTTTCGCAGCAGTGCCAGAGAATGATGAAACATACCGCTACGCTATTGATCAACTGTCCGGACCGCAAAGGTCTGGTCGCCGCGATTGCCGATTTCCTGTATCGGCACGACGCCAATATTCTGCATGCTGACCAGCACCAGGACAGCGAGCTCAATCTCTTCCTGATGCGCGTGGAGTGGGATCTTAACGGGTTCGCTTTGCCGGTCGAGGAATTCGAAAAGAATTTCGCGCCGATTGCCGAACGCTTCCAGATGCAATGGCAACTCAAGCTGGCCACGCAGAAGCCGAAAATGGCGATTTTCGTGTCGCAGTACGACCACTGTCTCGCCGATCTGCTGTATCGCCATCAAAGCGGCGAGCTCGCCTGCGACATCCCGCTGATCATAAGCAACCACCCCGATACCGCGCGCCTGGCCGAGTTCTACCAGATTCCATTTCACGTGATCCCGGTGACCAAGGACACCAAGGCACAGGCCGAGGCGCAGCAGTTCGAACTGCTCGACAAATATCAGATCGATCTCATCGTTCTGGCGCGCTACATGCAGGTACTCTCACCGGAATTCGTCGCACGATATCCAAAACGTGTCATCAATATCCATCATTCTTTCCTGCCGGCATTCGTCGGTGCCAAGCCGTATCATCGCGCCTTCGAGCGCGGGGTGAAGCTGATCGGCGCGACCAGTCACTACGTGACGGAAGTGCTGGATGAAGGCCCGATCATCGAACAGGATATCGCCCGCGTGTCGCATCGTGACCAGCTGGAAGATTTGATCCAGAAAGGACGTGATCTGGAAAAGGTGGTGCTGTCGCGCGCGGTGCGCTGGCACATCGAAAACCGGATTCTGCTGTACGCGAACAAGACGGTGATTTTCGATTGATTTACAGCCGGTGAATAGCGGCTTTGTTCGGAATTAAGAAATTAAAAAGCGGAAGCCTCGGCTTCCGCTTTTTGTTTTAACTTGTACGATTAGTTCGCTTAGCCAGCATCCGCAGCCGGATCCACCAGAGGCGGGAGCTCGACCGTGCTGTCGTCGGCCGGAACTTCCGGCAGGTCTTCGGCGTACACCAGGGGTGTGGCGGTCAATGCAAATAAAGCGAGCCAGGCAAGCAGTACTTTCTTCATTTCTTCCTCCCGAATTGATGGTTTTGATTATTTCGCGGAATTCCGCGAACCGTTAATCTACGCCAAACAATTCGGGCAGACAATCCCCCGTATTTTATATGGGAAATTGGGCGTTTCAGCCTGGGATGACTTTTTCTCCGGCAAACAGTTGCGGCACGGTTTCCCGCTCACGCACTTGATAGACTTGGGCTCCGTCCACCATAACTTCGGCCGCGCGTGGACGGGTATTGTAGTTGGAGCTCATGCTCATGCCATAGGCGCCTGCGGACAGAATCGCGAGCAAGTCGCCTTGCTGGAGGGCGAGCGAGCGATCATGTCCGAGGAAGTCCCCGCTTTCGCACACCGGGCCGACGATTTCGTACACTTGCGCGATTTCTGCGCGCGATTTCACAGGCAGGATGTCGTGCCAGGCGTCGTAAAGAGCCGGGCGCATCAGGTCGTTCATTGCTGCGTCCACGATGGCGAAATTCTTCGTTTCGCCGTGCTTCAGGTATTCCACGGCAGTCAGCAGCAGGCCGGCATTGCCGACCAGCGCGCGGCCGGGTTCCATTACCAGCTTGAAGTTGCGGCCGGTAAGTTTGGCGCGGATCGCCTGGGCGTAGGCGGAAAACTCGGGCGGCGTTTCGTCGGTGTAGCGGATGCCGATGCCGCCGCCGATGTCGAGGTGCTGAATCTTGATACCAGCCGCTTCGATCTGATCGACCAGCGCCAGTACGCGGTCCAGCGCATCAAGGAAGGGCGACAG
>DATHWE010000205.1:0-5459 GCA_035460905.1 Methylophilaceae bacterium
TAAGCACTTGTATCTTGAGCGTCAGCCAACAGCCCTAAGGCCATCAACCAACTTCATCATCAACAAGTACCCACACCTATCGGTTGTCCTGATTTTTAAAGAGCAGTGTCGCCGTAGCAACGAGAGGGGCGCATTATACAGACCGCATTCTCTTGGTCAAGGGAAGTTCGAAATTTTCTTTCTTCCCAGCGCCGCTTCGTTGTTCGAAGCGAGGCGCGCATTCTACAGACCTTTTACTTTCGGTCAAGAGGAAAATTTAACTTCGTTTTCCTCTTTGCTGCTTGCCTCGCTCGTTGAAGCGAGGGGCGCATTTTACAGACCATTTTCAATCGGTCAAGGGGGAAATGAAAATTCTGTTTCCCCGCTGCCTGCCTCGCCGTTGAAGCGAAGGCGCGCATTTTACAGATCGCAGAATTGCGGTCAAGAGGGGATCGCAAATTATTTGGTTTCCCCCTAAATTCTTTCTTCCTACATATATAGTGTAACGCGTGCAAACTTCCGCTTACCCACCTGGGCAACCACGACACCAGCGCCAAGCTTCAGCCCCTTGTCGCTCACCTTTTCCCCATCCAGCCTGACACCGCCCTGGTCTATCATGCGCAGCGCTTCGGATGTGCTGGCTACCAAACCGGCCTGTTTCAACATTTGCGCAATCGCAAGCTCGCCACCTTGGCACTGCAGGCTAACTTCGGGAAGGTCATCGGGAATCGCCCCCTTCTGAAAGCGCGCCTCGAAATCTGCCAGCGCAAGCTCAGCTGCAGCCGCGGAGTGGAACCGTGCAACAATCTCTTGGGCGAAACGCACTTTGATGTTGCGCGGATTGGCACCGTTGTCTACGTCGGACTTCCACTGACGAATAACATCGAGCGGCTCGAAGGAAAGTAATTCTATATATTTCCACATCAAGACATCGGAGACAGACATCAGCTTGCCGAAGATTTCCTGCGGTGACTCGGCGATGCCGACATAGTTACCCAACGACTTCGACATCTTGTTGACGCCATCCAACCCTTCCAGTAGCGGCATGGTCAGGATGCATTGCGGTGCCTGGCCGAAATGCTTCTGCAGTTCGCGCCCCATTAGCAGATTGAATTTCTGATCTGTGCCACCCAGTTCCAGATCGGCCTTCAACTCGACCGAATCGTAGCCCTGCAATAGAGGATAGAGAAACTCGTGAATAGCAATGGGCTGGTTACCTTTATAGCGCTTGTTGAAATCGTCCCGCTCAAGCATGCGTGCAACGGTATGCGTAGCTGCCAGACGAATTAGCGCAGCGGCATCAAGTTTGCTCATCCATGTGGAGTTGAAAACCACTTCCGTCTGCCCAGGCTTCAATATCTTGAATACCTGATCCTGATAGGACCTGGCATTTTCCTGCACTTGCGTCTCCGTCAATGGCGGACGAGTTGCGCTCTTGCCGGTCGGGTCCCCGATCATTCCGGTGAAATCTCCGATCAGAAATAACACCTGATGTCCGAGCTCCTGCAACTGCCGCAGCTTATTAAGTAGTACGGTATGTCCCAAATGCAAGTCCGGCGCCGTGGGATCGAACCCGGCCTTAACCCGGAGCGGCCGGCCTGACTTCAGTTTTTCTACGAGTTCTTGTTCTATCAGCAGCTCATCGCAGCCGCGCTTGATAATCGCTAAAGCATCGTTCATTTTTGGCATGGCAAACCTTCACCGGTAAAAGTATTTCTGTTAGCATGCTCGCTGTCCCAGCCATCACTTTCCCTTTAGGAGCGCCCGTGCAACAGGATAAAGGCCGCATTTTATCGCAAAACAAGGCGTCTCAAGAACGAAAGCTTGGCTTGCGCTGGTTGCTCGCGCTTTCCTCCATTCCTCTTTTCGGCGTCATCACCGCTTTCGGTATTGCACCGCAGACTGCAATTCAGGACGTTCCCGTTCAGCTTGTGGTCGAAGAATTGTCTTTACAGACGAGCTCCGCAATCGAAGAGCTCGCACTGGATCAACATCCTTTATGGCAGGCTGACGAAGTACGGAAAGACGATACGCTCAGCACCTTGCTGGAAAGACTCAATATCCGCAACATCGCCGCGATCGATTTTCTGCGTCAATCGCCCGACGCAAGCGCATTAGCATCCAAGCTGCGTCCGGGGCGCCCCATCCTTGCCAAAACCACGATAAATGGCGAACTTATCGAGCTGCAATACCAGTACGACTGGAATGCCGCCTTGCAGGTCCGGATGGATAACGATGAATATGTTGCCGAACAGATTCAGTATGCCGAGGAAAAGCGAACCGAGCTTAAATCGGCCGAAATTCGCAGCTCCTTGTTTGCAGCTACAGATGATGCGGGCATTCCTGATGCAATTGCGATGCAATTGGTCCAGATATTCTCTTCCGACATCGACTTCCATTTGGACCTTCGTCAGGGCGATCATTTCACGGTCATCTACGAAGCAGGATACAGCAACGGCGAAATAACCAATCCGGGGCAGGTGTTGGCAGCGGAGTTCGTGAATCAGGGCAAAACATACAGTGCCGTGCTGTACCGTGACACCGATGGTCGATCCGATTACTTCGCCCCTGACGGCAAGGCCCGTCACAAGGCATTCCTGCGCTCCCCACTGGAGTTTTCGCGCATAAGCTCAGGATTTACGCTGGCACGCTTCCACCCGGTACTGAAACGGTGGCGCGCGCACAAGGGTGTGGATTACGCCGCACCCATCGGCACTCGCATCAAGGCGACCGCCGCCGGCACCGTGGCCTTTGCCGGCAAGCAAGGTGGATACGGTAATGTGGTGATGCTGCAACATGCCGGTGGCATCAGCACGGTATATGGCCATCTTTCCCGCTTTGCCGCCGGTCTGCGCAAAGGGCAACGGGTATCGCAAGGCGATATCATCGGTCATGTGGGCATGAGCGGGCTAGCTTCAGGACCTCATTTACATTATGAATTCCGTGTGCATGGGCAACACCGCGACCCCCTCAAAGTTGCGCTCCCCAACACGGCCACCATTACAAATATCAATCAGGCTGCTTTCAAAAAGCAGGCGCAGCCATTGTTAGCACAGCTCGCACTTTTACGGAACAGCCTCACTGCGTCACTCGACTAATGGATGTTCGTTGCATATGAGCATCATTGTCGAGAAGAACTCCGTCGCCAAACTGCTTAAGGGTTTTCATATTCCGCCGCGACCGGACGTTCTGGTCCGCTTTCAGGAAGAACGCAGCAAGCCCAACCCTAACCTTCAGGCAATCTCCGAAATCGTCAGCTCGGATCCCGGCCTGTCAGCCGGCGTCATCAAAACCATCAATTCGCCGTTTTTTGGTTTGCGACGCAAAATCTCATCCATCCAGGAAGCCATTACGATCCTGGGTCTGATCAACCTCGACAACATATTGACCAGTCTCGCGCTCGTTACTGCCATCGGCAACAAGGTTTCCATGGACCGGTTCTGGGATACTGCGATCGATGTGGCGCTAATCTCGCGCGATCTTTCGAGACATATCACGGGCGTCGTAGAAAACGACGCATTTACAATCGGGATGTTTCACGATTGCGGCATTGCCTTGATGATGCAGCGTATTCCTGATTACAAGGCCTTTCTCAAAAAGGCGAACGCCGATATCACACACTCGCTGGCACAACTCGAGCAGGAGCACTATCAAACCGACCATACGACCGTCGGCTTCCTGGTTGCGAATACCTGGAACCTTCCCGAGCACATCAGCCAAGCCATTCAATTGCATCACGACCATCGCATTTTCTCAGCTTTGCCGCGACCGCCGGAAAATGTGCTGACTCATGTCGCTATCCTGAAAATTGCAACCTATCTGAGCCACATCAACCGTAAGTTGCAGGACGGCAACGACTGGATGTTCATGCGTCCCGCTGTACTCGACTATCTTGGAATCAGTGCCGAGGAATTTGGCGAAATAGAAAGTGATGTACGAGACAACGCCTACACCACGCCAGCCATGTGGGTTAGTAAATTCGCTTGATCGTCCATGACTAGCCCAACTCGTTTTATCGGTTTGATGTCTGGCACCAGCCTGGATGGCGTAGATGCTGTTCTGGCTGAAAGCTCTTCGCATGGATTCCATATTGAATCCAGCGCGTTCCAGGCATTTCCCGATAACTTGAAGCTTGATTTGCTGCAGTTAAACGCAGCCGGTGATAATGAAATCGAACGCAGCCATCTGGCTGGCAACCAACTCGCTCGCCTTTACGCCGATTGCATCGCAGCACTCCTGCAGCAATCCGGCAACAAGGCCAGCTCGATCAGCGCCCTCGGCTGCCACGGCCAGACCATTCGCCATCGCCCTGATCTTGGTTATACCGTACAGATCGGCAATGCTGCACTGCTCGCTGAATTGACCGGCATACGCGTCGTGTCAGACTTTCGCAGCCGCGATATTGCCGCCGGCGGCCAAGGTGCACCCTTGGTTCCGGCTTTCCATCAGGCTGTTTTCGGCGACGCTAGCAAGCATCGAGTCATTATCAATATTGGCGGAATCAGCAATCTTTCGGATTTACCGCCAGCCGGATCCAATTGCGGCTTCGACTGCGGTCCGGGAAATTTATTGATGGATGGCTGGGCACAGCGTCACATTGCATGTGCATATGACAAGGATGGCGCCTGGGCTGCCAACGGCAAGGTTCTTGGTGATTTGCTGAGCGCGCTGCTTGAACATCCATTTTTCAGGATCACTGCTCCCAAAAGCACTGGGCGCGATGACTTTCATATGCCTTGGCTGGACCATCACGTTTTGCCCCAATATGCACCCGTCGATGTACAGGCAACGTTGCTGGAACTGACAGCAGCCACGATTTCTCATGCGCTCGCGGAGTATTGCGAAGGAGCTACCGAAGTTTACCTGTGCGGCGGCGGCGCTTATAACAGTGCATTAGTGCGTCGCCTTCAGCAATTATTGCATCCGCGAAAACTGGCACTCACGGACGTACTTGGCATTCCAGCGAATCTGGTAGAGGCCGCCGCCTTCGCATGGCTGGCAAGTCAAACCGTGCAGTATCTTCCGGGCAACCTGCCCGCCGTGACCGGTGCGGCAGGTCGCCGCATACTTGGTGCAATTTATCCGGCATAGCATTTAAGCGCTTGCCTCACTCGGCCTCTGGCCTTTAGTATTGACCCTTTCAGTGCAACAAAGACGCGACTCCTTATGAAGCCGACCAAAGCCACATTTACACTTGATAATGGTGCCGACACCATCGATTTACCCGTATTGTCGGGAAGCCTCGGCCCCAACGTCGTTGATATCCGCAACTTGGCCGGCCATGGGTATTTCACTTACGACCCCGGCTTTCTTTCCACTGCAAGCTGCAGTTCGAATATCACTTATATCGATGGTGAAAATGGCCTGCTTTATTACCGCGGCTATCCGATCGAGCAACTTGCCGAGCATTGCGACTTTCCGGAAGTCGCTTATTTGCTGATTAATGGTGATTTGCCGAATGCCGAGCAGAAAAAGAATTT
>DATHWE010000206.1:0-12712 GCA_035460905.1 Methylophilaceae bacterium
GCGTGTGGTGCTCGGCTTCAAGGGCAATATGCTGCAAGAGATGGAAATGCGCGATAGCTTCGGTCAGGTGACCGTGATCGAGTTCAGCAAACAGGAAATCAACCCCAAGCTGGATGCAAAGAATTTCCGCTTCGTGCCGCCGGAAGGCGCGGACGTACTGAGCGAGTAAGTACGTTTATCCTGCTGCGCGCCAGCGATTCCACATCTTTTCGTAGGCTTTCTCCAGATTCCGTACGGTTGTTTCCGGTGAAAACAGCGGTGCGGAATTACGTGCCAGCAAGAGTTTCTCTTTAATCCCAGCCAGTCGCTCGCGGTTCGTTGCGAGATCCAAAGCCAGCGTTTCGTAGGCCTCCAGCGATGGCGCAATCAATTCCGGCAGTCCCACGGCATGCAGCAGACTGGCTGTCAGGCGCGACGACCAGTGCGGACCGCTGCAGGTCAGCACCGGAAGACCTTGCCAGAGCGCATCCGCGGCTATGCTAAGCGCGTTGTGCCAGCGCGTGTCGAGGAAGATGTCGGCGAGTTGAACGCGTTGCAGGTGCTGCTCCCGGGGTAGATGTGGCGCAAAAAACAGCCGGGTGCTATCGATGCCCTGCCTTTCCGCCTCGCGTTGCAGATTCGCCATGACATTTGCTTGGTGGGAGACCAGCCACAACACGCTGTCAGGGATTTGCCGCAACAGCCGGAGCCAGAGTGCGAAAGCGGTCGGTTCGATCTTGTGGCTGGCGCTGAAGCAGCAGAACACGATGCCGTGCTCGGGCAGCCCAGCTTCTTGCCGGGTCAGAGAGGTCGGCAGGTTTTGCGTTGTGGTGTCATACGGGCAATAAGCATTGGGCAATAGAACCACTTCTTCGGTTACAAACTGTTCGTCGTCCGGCGGGCACACGACTTGGTCTGCAATCGCGTAATCCATGAACTCGGCGCCCATGCTGCCTGGGTAGCCGAGGTAGTGGGCCTGGACTGGAGCCGGTCGCAGGGCGAAGGCTTCCGGGCGCGAATCCTGCCTAAAGCCGGCCAAGTCGATCAGGATGTCGATTCCGTCGGCATGAATCTTTTGCGCAATTGCCGCGGCACTTAAATGCGCAACGTCGTGCCAATGGTCACACCGAGCAGCGATTTCCTGCTGGACCGGATCGTGCGTGTCCTTTTTCAGCGAGTAGCAGTGGATTTCAAAGCGCGTGCGGTCGTGCAGGCGGTAGAGCGGCATGCTTAGTTGCCCGACCGAGTGATCGCGGAAATCCGGGGAGACGTAGCCTACCCGGATGCGCTCGCGCTTTCTCGCCTCATGTTTGAACGGCGGAATCCCATATAGCCAGGCAGTGTCCTGAACGAATTCCGAGATTTGCACCATCGCCTTCAGCCGCACCTCGGGTGCATGCGGCATGGAGAGCAGGGGGAGTGCCAGTTTCTTGTCGTGCAGCGCGATACCGCTTGGCGGCGTTTCAACGATAAAGCGTTCCAGCATCGCGAGGAATTCATCGCGGCGGTGCCAGTTACAGTCCTGCTGGGCTTTGAGGTGTGCTTCGAGATAGATCAGCTCGGCATTGGCATAAGGGTCGATGGCGGCCGGCAGCTTTTCGGTTGCGGGAATCAGTTCGGATAACAGCCCGGGTTCGAGTATTTGCGCTTGGGCCAGATCCGCCTGGGCCTCTGCGAAACGGCACAGGCACGCCAGTGCAACGGCGCGCTTGAGGCACAGGCGCGCGTGGCGCGGTGCGACGACGAGGCCGGCCTCGCATGCGGCCAGCGCTTCCTCGTATCGGTGCAGGGTGAGCAGTACGTCGCCCAGGTTGTAATGGGCCTCGGCAAAGCCGGGGTGCACTTCAGCGAGGTGGCGGTTGTTGGCCAGCGCATCTTCCGCGCGCCGCATGCGCAGCAATAACGCGCCTCGATTCAGCATGGCATTGAGTTGGCGGGAGTCCAGTGCCAGTGCACGGTCGAACTGCTGCAGGGCTTCGTCGAGTCGGTCGAGTTTTTCCAGGGCCGTGCCGAGATTGGCCGCCACCGCGGCATCGGCGGGCGTCAGGGCTGCCGCGAGCTCGCAGGCGGCCAGCATTTCCCCCCAGCTTCCAGTGTCGAAAAAAACGGCGGCTTTGGCTTGCAAGGCCTGCCGGTGATGGGGGTTCAGGGCGAGAGCACGTTCGAAGGCGGACAATGCATCGGAGTAGCGGCCTTGCCGATGACGGGCCGCTCCGAGAAGAAACCATCCCTCCGGCGCGTCGGGGAAAAACATCGTGCAGTGCTGCGCTTGCTTTTCCGCCGCACTGGCTTCGCCTCGGGTCAAGAGGCCGACGATCTTGCTCAGCCGGTCGTGGATGTCATGGTCAGCCATATGACGTTATGATACCGGACATATGCAAACGCTAGCTCAGCCGGTGCACCTGGTATGCCCTTTTGCGACAGGGGGGAAAGGCGGCGTATGGACGCACGCCCTGGGTCTTTATGAAACGCTTAGGCCGCATGCGCAGGTGGAACTGTGGTCGGAGCAGCGCCCGGCCGCCGAGTTGGCCGCCTACCCCATTCGGGAGATTCGGCCTTTCCAGGGCGCAGCGCCTTTCGGCGGTACGCTGATTTTTATCGGCATGGCGCAATCGCCCGGTTCCTGGTACGAACATGCGGCTCCGCTTAAGGTGATCCTGGATTGCACGATGTTCGCCCCGGCGCAGCTATACCGCGCATTGCATCGGCTTTCGCTTGGTGGGAAGCGTGATGTCGAAGCCAGATTTTGTTCCGATCTGATCAGGCAGCTATGCGCCGTCCCCGGCTCCGTCAGTATTCCCGCGTATGGAATGGAACCGTTTTTTGCGGCACGGAGAACGGCGCGTCCCGGCCCGTTTACGCTAGGGAAGGCGAGCCGCGATACCTTGGAGAAACACCATTTCAGGGATGTTTCGCTCTACCGCAAGTTGGTCGCGGAAGGCTTCCGGGTCGATATTGTCGGCGGTACCTGTCTCCAGCCCTATCTGGATGGTGAGCTAGCAGGGTTGACGCTGCTACCGGAAATGCCGCGCCAGGCTTTGCCGGGATTTTTCGAAAAGTTGGATTGTTTCTTTTACCGGACGCCCCTGCATTGCGTCGAGAGTCTCGGACTCGTCGTGCTCGAAGCCATGGCTGCAGGCTTGCCGGTGGTGGCGCAACGCTATGGTGGCTATCGGGAGGTGATCTCGCACGGCGACAACGGCTATCTTTTCGATACGGATAAAGAAGCGTTCGAGATCATTCGCCATCTCGCCCGGCATCCCGGCCTCGCGCACGAGATGGGACGCAAGGCGAGGGAAACCCTATCGAGCTTGGTTGCGACGCAGGAACAGGTGCTGCGCGCGGAGTTTACGGCGTAAGGCTGGTCTGCTGATAGGTCGTGGTGCCGGAAACCGAGCCCGAGAGGGAGTCCGAGAATGTATAGGTCACGCCCGACTGGGCTGCACTGTTTCCGAGAAACTCGCCGGTCGCACTGAAGCTGCCGGATGAGCCGAAGGAAACGCTTCCCCCGCTTGCGCTGAAGCTGCTGCCGGATATGGAGCCTGTCGCATTGTTCACGCTGGCAGCGGTGCTGACGTTCAGATCGAAGTTGTCGATGACGCCGGTGCCGAAGTGCGCCTCGAACGAGCCTGTCACGGCACCGCCGATGGTATTCCCATTCTCGTCCACCGGTGTTGAAAAGCCGCTGACGCTGTAGGTGCCGTTCAAGCTATTGGCGATGAGGTAGTCCATGCTGGAGGTCGAGCCGGTCACGCAGCCGCCCACCAGTTCGCACGAGGTGCCGCTGGGGGTGGTGTCGATGCCGGCGATGTAGTCATAGAGCAGCGGCTGCTCCAACCGCTGCTCTTCGCGCAGCACCGTGGGTGTGCCGCCACGCGGGCCGGCGGCGTTCACCAGCGGCACTTCGTTGGAGTATTCCGGCCGCATGTTGAAGCCGTCGACCTCGCCGGATTGTCCCTTGTACAGCACGATGGTGCCGGATGCGTTGCTGACGTAGATTGCGCCGTCGCCGACGCGTACGATCAGCTTGTCGTTGACAAGTGTCGCCAGGAATTCGGTGCCGCGGATGCCGATGGTCGCGACCGGCGTGTTGACCAGGTAATTCTTCTTGTTGGTGTGGCCGATGGCGCCTGTCACGGCGCGCAAGCCGCCCTTGACCAGGCCGAAGAAGCCTTTTTCGGTACCGTCGGCCTTGCCGGAGTAGTTATATTCGTTGACCTTGAATTCGGTGTTGGGCGTCAGTGAAATGAAGCCGCCGTCGATGAAGCGCACCTGGGCGCGCCCGTCGCCGGTCTGTATCGTGTCGCCGGTGTCGATGTCCGTACCCTTGGACAGCGGGCGGGAACGGCCGTCCGGACCGACAGCCACGACATTGCCGACCGCGAATTCTACTTTGCCCGCAGCTGCCAATCCGGTCAGCGGATAGCAGGCGGACATCAGCGCCACCAGCAGGGCTTGGGGCGTTAGACGAAGTTGAGGGACGTAGCGCATGACTGTCCTTTCTTACCACTCGAAGTCGTGGCGGAAACTGACCGACACCATCCAGCGGTCGTAATCGGTAATCGGGATATTGGAGTCGTTGTTGAGGTAGCTCAACTGCGGCTTGATCTGCCACAGCGGGATCGGCAGGTAGCGGGCACCGACGGAAAATTCGTATTGGCGATCCTGCTGCGATTCGGTGAAGAAGGGGCGGGTGCCGCCATAGTCGCGGTTTTCGTAGTTGGCGGTGGCAAACAGCACCAGCTTGGGATTCCAACTGATCTGGCCGCCGGTGCGCACGCCGTAGAAATCATGGCCCATGTCCGGGCGATCCGAGGCGCGCTCGTCTTCTTCGCCGGCATACACATTGGCGAACAGCACCGGCGACAGGTCGCCGGTAAAGGCATGGCCGAAGCCGACACCGATCAGTCGGCGATCTGCGTCGCGAATGTCGGCGCCGGGATAGCTCAGGCGCAACACCTGGCCGAACATCGACAACTGATTGCGGTCGTCCAGATTATGCTGCCATTGGCCCGCCACGCCGTAGCTGTGACGGTAACGCTCGCCATCGATGCGGAAATTGCCGTCCTGTAGCGCTGCGGTCAGCGTGTTTGGCCCTAGTTTGTGGCTTAGGCCCAGGTTGAAGTCCAGCGTGCTGGTCTCGAACATGTTGCTTGACCAGTTGATGCGGTTGGTACCGCTGACGCCACCGAACAGCGACAGGTTCTTGGTAGCCGGGTAGCTGAAGCTGGCGCCACCGGCCATGGAGAAGAAGTTGTCGGATTTTTCGGCGGTGGTGCCGGACAGCGTGACAGGCAAGGGCAGGCCGTTGAAATTCACCAGCAAGGTCTGGGCGGAAGGTGCGCCATTGATATTGCTGTCATGCCCCAGCGTGGCTTCCAGATAGGCGTGGAAACGGGTGGTTTCTCCCATCGCGCGGTCAATGGCCGACATGTAGCGGTCGATGGCCTTGACTGCCTCTTCGGGCGGGTGCAGTTCGAGGATGTTATTGAATTCTTGCTTGGCTGCCTCGTTCTCACCAAGCATGTAGTGGGCGCGGGCAATCGCCACGCGGCCGTCGGCATGGTCGGGATTGACTGCCAGCACGCGTTCGAGCGGGAAGATGCCGTGAACCGCGTTGCCCGTTTCGATCGCAGCCAGGCCCAGCAGGAAGTCGTAATCGGGATTGCCGGCGTTCGCGGTTTCGTGCGGCGCTAGCAGTTCGTAGGCCTCCTTGGCCTTGCCCGCCTTGATCAGTGCGGACGCCTGCGCAAGGTCGACACCGTCTGCCCAGGCCGGGCCGCTAGCGAATAGGATAAGAGCCGAAAGTAATGCGCCGATTACCGCAAGACTCGTTTTCTGACGAGGCATTGCCTGTTCCCCTTGTTCTGTAGGCCGCATGGCGACCAAAGCTGATTTTTCACTACGCCCTGTGCCATGTCGTGGCTTTTATGAGTACGCACAATGGGTATTGTTGATAATTCTATATGAATGTGCGGCAAGAGCATCTTTAATTTTGCAACTATAATGCTTGTTTAAGCAGATTCAGCGGGTTTTGTGGGCTTTCATCGATAATGGCCGATCTTTTTCAAACTAACGAACCTCATGCACCTTTGGCGGAGCGCTTGCGTCCGCAATCGCTGGACGAGGTTGTCGGGCAGAGCCACTTGCTCGGTGCCGGCAAGCCGCTGCGCCTGGCATTTACCTCCGGCAAATTGCCGTCGATGATCCTGTGGGGGCCTCCGGGCGTAGGCAAGACCACGCTGGCGCGGCTGATCGCGAATGCCGCCGATGCCGAATTCATTCCGCTGTCTGCCGTGCTCTCAGGCGTGAAGGACATTCGCGAAGCGGTCGAACGAGCCCAGCACTCCCTGCAGCAGTCCGATCGCCGGACCATCCTATTCGTCGATGAAGTGCACCGTTTCAACAAGTCGCAGCAGGATGCGTTCCTGCCGTATGTCGAAAGCGGTCTGTTCACCTTCATTGGCGCGACCACCGAAAATCCGTCGTTCGAGGTCAACAGTGCTTTGCTGTCGCGAGCGCAGGTGTTCGTGCTGCAAGCGCTATCGGAGCCGGAACTGGGCGTGCTGTTCGACCGTGCCATGCAGCTGGAGTCGGGCGGTCTGGCGACCACGCAGGAAGTGCGCGAGCAGGTGCTGGCGTATGCAGACGGCGATGCGCGTCGCCTGCTGAATTTTCTCGAACAACTGTTCAATGCCGCGCATGCCGCGCAGGTCAACGATATCGACGAGGAATTCCTCAATAGCACGCTGTCCTCCAAGCTGCGCCGTTTCGATAAGGGCGGCGAAGCGTTCTACGATCAGATTTCAGCGCTGCACAAATCCGTACGCGGTTCCAGCCCCGATGCGGCACTGTATTGGTTTTTACGCATGCTGGACGGCGGCGCCGACCCGCTGTATCTCGGCCGTCGCATCGTACGCATGGCCATCGAAGACATCGGTCTGGCCGACCCGCGTGCGACCGAGATCGCCTCTGCCGCCTGCGAAATCTATGAGCGGCTCGGCACTCCCGAAGGCGAGTTGGCGCTATCCAACGCGGTGCTTTACCTCGCTGTCGCGCCCAAGAGCAACGCGGCTTATATGGCTTACAACAAGGCAAAGGCTTTCGTCGCGCAGGATACGTCGCGCAATGTTCCGCTGCATTTGCGCAACGCGCCGACCAAGCTGATGAAGGATCTGAATTACGGCAAGGAATACCGCTATGCGCACGACGAGCCGGAAGCCTATGCGGCCGGTGAGCAGTATTTCCCTGACGAAATGGCGCCGATGCGGTTTTACGAGCCCACGCCGCGCGGTCTGGAAGGTAAAATAAGCGAAAAGCTGGCGCACTTGCGCGAGCTCGACAGAAAAGCTAAAAAATAATCGGAGTTTCAATTGCTCGACATTCAACTGCTCAGAACCGATCTTGATACGGTTACCGCCCGTCTCGCCAGCCGAGGCTATACCCTGGATGCTCCTGCCTTCCTTGCGCTGGAAGCGCAGCGCAAGGAAGTGCAAACACGCACGCAGGATTTGCAGGCCAAGCGCAACGCGACCTCCAAGCAGATCGGCATCGCTAAATCCAAGGGTGAGGATGCTTCCGCGATTCTGGCCGAAGTGGCGACGCTGGGTGACGAACTGAAGGCAGCCGAGGAAAAGCTGGCGGTGATCCAGGCGCAGATGCTGGACTTTCTGCAGAACGTGCCCAACTTGCCGCATGAGTCCGTGCCTGTGGGCAAATCGGAAACGGATAACGTCGAAGTACGTAAAGTCGGGACGCCGCACGCATTCGACTTTGACGTTCAGGATCACGTCGACGTCGGCGGTGCTCTCGGGCTGGATTTCGACACGGGGGCCAAGCTGGCCGGTGCACGTTTCACCTTTATGCGTGGGCAGATGGCCAGGCTGCACCGCGCCCTCGCGCAGTTCATGCTGGATGTGCAGACTTCCGAGCATGGTTACACCGAGTGCTACACGCCTTATATCGTCAATGCGGAGACCCTGCGCGGCACCGGCCAATTGCCCAAGTTCGAGGCTGACCTGTTCGCAGCCAAAAAGGGTGGACAAGAAGGCGAGGGCGAGGCTCTTTATCTGATCCCGACTTCCGAAGTGACGCTTACCAATACCGTGCGCGACGAAATCGTGGCGGCGGAAGAGTTGCCGATCAAGCTCACCGGCCATACGCCGTGCTTCCGTTCCGAAGCTGGCTCCTACGGTCGCGACACGCGCGGCATGATTCGCCAGCATCAGTTCGACAAGGTGGAAATGGTGCAGATCGTGCATCCCGAAAAAAGCTACGAAGCACTGGAGGAAATGGTCGGCCACGCAGAGGCTATCCTGCAGAAACTGGGGCTGCCTTATCGTGTCATGTCGCTTTGCACCGGCGACATGGGGTTCGGCGCGGCCAAGACCTACGACCTGGAAGTCTGGCTGCCGGCGCAGAATGCCTATCGTGAAATTTCTTCGATTTCCAATTGCGAGGCCTTCCAGGCGCGCCGCATGCAGGCGCGTTTCCGCAGCGGCCAGAGCAAGCCGGAACTGCTGCACACGCTGAATGGCTCTGGCCTGGCTGTGGGCCGCACGCTGGTGGCGGTATTGGAGAACTATCAGAACGCCGATGGCAGCGTGACCATTCCCGAGGCTTTGCGGCCTTACATGGGTGGGCTGGAGAAGCTCGCCTGATCATGCACTGACATGCGCCTCCCGGAAATCAAGTTCACCAACCTGATCGGACTTTCCGGGGTCTCATCGCACGAAACGCCCGAGGCGCGGGAGTGGGGGCGCCGGCTGGAATGGCCGATGCTGCTGGTGGCGGTCTGGATTCCCGTTCAATGGTATCTGGTCGAAACCTCCCTTATTTCGGCGCAGGCCAGCCACTGGTTCGACTGGCTGGTGTGGCTGTTTTTCATCGGTGAAACCGCGATCCTGACTTTCCTGGTGAGGGGCAAGACGCACTACCTGATGACCAACTGGATGAACCTGGTGATCATTTTTGCCGGTTTCCCCATCGTCTGGAACAACACTCCGCTGGTCGGCGCACTTCGCAATCTGCGCTTGTTGCTGGTGCTTGTTCTGGTCATGGGGCTGTCCAAGACCTTGCGCCGATTCCTGATGCGCAATCGATTGGGAACTACGCTAGCCATCGCTCTTGTCGTGGTGGTGCTTTCCGGCATTCTGGTCACGCGTATCGAGCCACGCATGGGCACGATCTCGGACGGTATCTGGTGGGCGTGGGTAACGGTATTTACCGTGGGCTATGGCGATATCGCGCCGCAGACACCCACAGGCAGGCTGTTTGGCGGATTGCTTATCCTGTTCGGCGTTGGTCTGATTTCATTGCTGACCGCCAACCTGGCGGCTTTCCTGATTGGCAGCGAAGTGGAAAAGGTGGAGCAGGAGGAACACAAGACCGACAAACTGCTGCAGCAGATTATTGAGCGGTTGGATCGACTGGAAGCACAATCACATGGATGGGAAGACAAGCAGGCCGGGTCTGCGGCGAACGAAAGCTCGAAGTAACTCCGCCGCTGAAAATCAGTGATGGCGGCGTGTCTTGCTGCCTTTTCCCATCCGCATCATCACATGCTCCACCATGCCGCGTGCCAGCTCGTGCTCGCCCATGAAAATCTTGCCGATATTTTCTTTGGCCAGCAGCTTGGCTTCTTCGTCACTATGGGTACGCACGACCACTTCAATATTCGGGTTAAGCAAACGCGCTGTTTCGACCATCTTGCGTGCACCAAAGGTATCCGGAGTGGCAATCACCAGCATGCCCGCGCGCGCGATATGGGCCTGGATCAGCACAGCGGGATCAGAAGCGTCGCCTGAAACGGCTGGAATCTCATGCGCGCGCAAGGCCTCGACGATGCCCCGGTTTTGTTCGGCAACCACATAGGGAATGCCCTGCTCGTTCAACGTTTCGGCGATGCGTCGTCCGACACGTCCGTAGCCGACCAGCACGACCTGTCCGGTGAGCAATGCCTGATCGGTCGACATCGGCAATTGTGACAGCGGGTCGTCACTGAGTTCCAGACGGCGCGCCAGTGACGAGCGTGAACGAATCCAGACCTGCGCCGGCTCAATGGCAGCGAAGGCCAGGGTATTGAGCGCTATCGAGATCAGCGCCCCGGAAAGTATCAGGCTCTGGCCTTCGGTTCCCAGCAACCCCAGGCTGACGCCCACACCCGCAAGGATGAATGAGAACTCACCAATCTGAGCGAGGCTGGCGCCGACCGTCAGGGCGGTATTGAGCGGGTAGCGGAATGCCAGTACCAATGCAATTGCCGCGAGCGTTTTGCCGAACATGATGATGGCGGCGACGATCAGCACCTTCATGGGCTCGTCGATAACCACCTGCGGCTCGAACAGCATGCCGACCGAAACGAAGAACAATACCGAGAACGCATCGCGTAGAGGCAGGGACTCATCGGCGGCGCGATGGCTGAATTCCGATTCGCGCATCATCATGCCGGCAAAGAAGGCCCCCAGCGCGAACGAAACGCCGAAAAGCTTGGCTGAACCATAAGCCACGACCACCGCTGCCGCGATGACGCACAGCGTGAACAGCTCGCGCGAACCGGTGCGCGCCACTTGCCACAATAGCCGCGGAAATAATCGCCGGCCGACGACCAGCATCAGGACGATGAACGTTGCCACCTTGGCAATAGTGATGCCGAGCGTGATCCATACTTCGCTATCCCATGCGCTACGCTGTGCAGCATCGGTGGAGTTGCCAAGCAGGCCGGCGAACACGGGCAGCAATACCAGTACCAGCACCATGACCAGATCTTCGACGATCAGCCAGCCCACGGCGATGCGGCCGTTGATCGAATCAAGCACACCGCGGGCTTCCAGTGCCCGCAGCAGCACGACCGTGCTGGCGACCGACAGCGACAGCCCGAACACCAGTGCCGCACCGATATCCCAGCCCCAGTAGGTGGCGGTTGCCATACCCAGAACGGTTGCCACCAGAATTTGCACAATGGCGCCAGGGACGGCAATGCGCTTGACGGCAAGCAGGTCATCCAGCGAAAAATGCAGGCCCACACCGAACATCAGCAGCATCACGCCAATTTCCGCGAGCTGGCTTGCCAGCTCCATATCGGCGACGAAGCCGGGCGTGGTCGGGCCGAGCAGGATGCCCGCGACGAGATAACCGACAAGAGGGGGCATGCGCAACTTCGAGGCGATGAATCCCAAAACCATGGCCAGGCCAAAGGCGGCGGCAATAGTAGTGATCAGGCTGACTTCATGCGGCATTCAATAATCTTTCGGTAAGGAGTGCTAACGGGCGGGCTGCGAGAGCCAGGTCGAGCCTACCAACTCGAATCCGGGCAATATCGGGACATGCTTTTGTTCGTATTTTTCCAGGATGCGGTGATACGTGCGAATGGATTCGACGAAGTGTACCGGCGCCCCACCGCGTGCGTAGCCATATTGTAGCGTCGAGAAATACTCTTCCCGGGTTAGCAGAGGCAGGGTTTTCTTCACATCCGCCCAGGCATCGGGATTCAGCTTCATGCGTTGCGCCAAGACGCGCGCGTCTTCGAGATGGGCGTAGCCGATGTTGTAAGCGGCGAGCGCCAGCCAGGTGCGGTCTGGCTCGGGTACGCGTTCCGGAATCGTTTCTTTCAATACGACCACATAGCGCGAGCCGGCCATGATGCTTTGCACTGGATCCAGCCGGTTAGTGACACCCATGCGATCGGCCGTTTCCTCGGTAAGCATCATCATGCCCCGCACATTGGTAGGAGAGGTCGCGAAAGGATCCCAATGCGACTCCTGATAACTAATCGCCGCCAACAAACGCCAGTCGACACCGGTGATTTCCCCGGCCTGCCGGAACAGGTCGAGATATTTCGGCAGCACTGTGCGCAGCTTGATCAGGAAGCCGGTTACATCCATTGGATTGACGCGCTCCGAGTGGCCATAGTAGCGGTCAAGCAGGATGCGCAGCGTGCCGTCTTTCTTGATGCGGGCAAAGAATTTTTGCGCCTGCTGATATAGCCATTCATCGCCATTCTTGCGAAAGGCCCACGCCAGCTCGTCTTTCTTGCCAAAATTGAGTCCTGCACCCAGGTTGGGATAGTAGTTCTGCACCATCGCCACCAGATGCGAGTCGGCGATGGTGTAATCCAGCGTGCCGTCGGCAACGCGTTCAAGCAGCTCCTCACTATTGACGCGCTGCTCTTCGGCCCAGTACAACTCCGGGACTTTTATTGCGACTTCATTCAGGCGTTCTGCATAGCTGGTACCGGTGGGAATGGCAATATTGGCACCGGCAAGGTCGCTTGCCTTTTGGGGCGCGTTACCTTTTTCCTTGTTGAACACCACCTGCTGCTGAACGGTTTGATAAGGCGGGCCGAAGCGTACCAGGTGCTGGCGCGGGCGGGTGATACTGAGATTGGCTGCGGCGATATGCGCCTTGCCTTTGATCAGGGTCGGAATGACTTGCGACACATTCTCGACGAGCACGATCTTGAGCCTGACCTCTTCCCCGAGTTCGGCGCCCAAATCCTGCGCGAACAGCTTGGCCAGGTCGTACTCGAACCCGGCGAACTCCTTCTGGCCGTTGACGTAATAAGTCGCCGGACCGTTATGAGTGACGACCACCAGCTCCCGACTTTCCCTGACGGATGGCAAAGGTTTTGGCGGTTTCTGGCAGCCACCCAGGAGAAGCAGAATGAATAAGATCGCCAAGGAACGCATAGCCGAAGTTTCCCGAAGTTGGGTGGCTTTGTCCAGAGACGTATTGC
>DATHWE010000207.1:0-2857 GCA_035460905.1 Methylophilaceae bacterium
CTGAAAAAGAGATTGCTGCTGGCGGTACTGGCCGCCATCACGCTGGTATGGGTGGCGGCAACCGTCATCACCTACCTCGACGCGCGGGAAGAACTCGGCGAAGTGCTGGATGCGCATCTCGCGCAGTCCGCCTCTCTTCTGGCAGCGCAGGCCCCGCATGAACTCGACGAAATCGACACCGATCATGCACCGCAACTGCACAAATACTCCCGCCGGGTTGCATTCCAGATCTGGGAACAAGGCAAGACGCTGCGGCTGCATTCCGCCAATGCACCGCAGGAACGGCTGGCCGATAAGGACCACGGTTTCAGCGACCGCCTCATCGATGGTCACCCCTGGCGCGTGTTCAGCACCTGGGATGAGGAAAACGAGCACCTGATCCAGGTTGCCGAGCGATCGAGTGCGCGCGAGCATCTGGCCCGCGATATTGCCGGCAATCTGCTGTTGCCGCTGCTGATCGCCTTGCCAGTACTTGCCCTCCTCCTCTGGCTGGCGGTAACGAATGCGCTACGGCCGCTGAACGGCCTGACGCAGGAAGTGGAACGCCGCGATCCGGATAACCTTGCTTCGCTGGATATCGCTTCGGCTCCCGCCGAGGTCGTGCCGCTGATCGAGCGATTGAATTGCCTGTTCGGACGTATCCGGGAAACCTTCGACAACGAGCGGCGCTTTACCGCAGATGCGGCGCACGAACTGCGCACGCCGGTTGCCGCGATCAAGGCACAAGCACAGGTGGCGCGCGGCGCCAGCGACGATGCCGGGCGCATCCATGCACTGGATAACGCGATTGCCGGCTGCGACCGCGCCACGCACCTGATCGAACAATTACTGACCCTGGCCCGCCTGGATGCCGCCAGGGAAAATGCGATGGAATTCTGTTCGCTGCGGCAGATCGCCAGCGAAATCATCGCCGAGCTGGCGCCGGCTGCGCTGGAGAACAACGTGCAAATCGAACTTGCGGACGGCGATGACCAAACCGTTCGCGGCCTGCCCGCGCTGCTGCGCATCCTGCTGCGCAACCTGATCGACAATGCCGTGCGGCACAACCCGGCGGAAACGTTGGTGGCGGTAAGAATTTCGCTGGAGGCCGGCCAGCCGGCAATCACCGTCTCCGATAATGGTCCGGGCGTATCCGGAGAGGATCTGGAAAGGCTTTCCCAGCGCTTCTACCGCCCTCTGGGAACCGCTGCCAGCGGCAGCGGATTGGGCTTGTCCATCGTTCGCCGCATCGCAGAAATCCATGACGCAGAATTCCGCATTTCAGCCGCCGAAGCATCCCGGGGTCTTCGTATCTCCATTCTTTTCCCGGCTGCCTGATTTTTTAGTTTTTCGACGCGCCAGACATCGTTTATTGCTTCTACATGAGGCTTTAATTCGCTAGTATGGAACTATCCATTTTGGGTAAATCCACCTTGTCGATTACCTGGAATTATTTGCTGATTGCGCTCTCCGTGGTCGTTGCCATGGTCGGCTCTTTTACAGCCCTCGCCCACGCTCGGCACATGCGCGTCAGCAGCGGCAAGGTTGCCTGGGCATGGATGATCGCCGGAGCCGTCACCCTCGGCCTGGCTATCTGGTCGATGCACTTCATCGGCATGCTCGCCTTCCACTTACCGACCCCCCTGAGTTACGACCGCGCACTCACGGTGCTGTCGGCGCTGCCGGCCATCGCCGCCGCACTGCTCGGCTTCCTCGTACTGCGCTCGACGGTCGTGAGCCTCAAGCGCATCGCGGGTGCCAGCGTCCTGATGGGCCTCGGCATTTCGGCGATGCACTACACCGGCATGGCCGCACTCAAAATGTCGCCTCCAATCAGCTACGATCCTACGACATTCGCACTGTCGGTGCTGATTGCCATTGCAGCAGCACTGGGTGCACTGCTGATGATGTATCGCAGCGACCGGGTGAAGCTTCCGCCCTTGTTGCAGCTTTCGCTGGGCGGCATTGTCATGGGGTTGGCAATTTCCGGCATGCATTACACCGCCATGATCGGCACGCAGATTCCGCCAGGCAGCGTCTGCCTGGCAGGGCCTTCGCGCATCGACCCGGACGTGCTGGCGATCATGGTATCGCTGGTTTCCATGCTGTGGTTTGTCGGCGGCATGCTGGCCGCCTTGTTTCACCAGCACATTGCCCTGCTGAACACGCGCGCCGAGGCCATGGCTTTTTCGATGACCCGCGAACTGCGGGACAGCGAAGAAAAAATGCGTGAGATGATCGATGCCGCGCTGGATTGCATCATCACCATCAACGGCGAAGGCAAGATCACGCATTTCAATCGCGCTGCGGAACTGACATTCGGATACCGCAGCGATTACGTCATAGGCCGCAACCTGGCCGAGATCATCATTCCTCCCGCGTATCGCGAGCGACATCTTGCCGGGATGCAGCATTTCATGACCACCGGCGATTCCAGAATACTCGGCAAACGCATGGAACTGACCGCGATGCGCGTGGATGGCAGCGAGTTCCCCGCAGAGCTGACGATCACCCGGCTCAACCGCGACGGCCCGCCGCTGTTGACCGGATTCCTGCGCGACATCACCGAGCGCAAGAAAGCCGAGGACGAGATTCATAGCCTGGCGTTCTTCGACCCGTTGACGCGGCTTCCCAACCGCCGCCTGATGCGCGACAGGTTGCAGCACGCGCTGACGACCAGCGCCCGCCATCGCTCCCATGGCGCGATCCTGTTCATCGACCTGGATAATTTCAAGACACTCAACGACACGCGCGGGCACGATATCGGCGACCTGCTGCTGGTTGAAGTTGCCGTCCGGCTGCATGCCTGCGTACGCGACGAAGACACCATCTCGCGCCTGGGCGGCGACGAGTTCGTCGTGGTACTGGAAAACTTGCA
>DATHWE010000208.1:0-3389 GCA_035460905.1 Methylophilaceae bacterium
TTCCGCCACCGCATGAACCAATTACCCAACGTCGAAGAACAGATGCAGGCGGTCAACGAGTTTTTCGGCGAGCTGCGCCAGCAGGATGCCCGCTTGCGCTACGAAGAAGAAACCGGCGAAGCGGAGGCCCTTGCAGCATGATCATCGATAACGACCTGGCCGCCTGCGTACGCGGCGCACTCGAAGCCTATTTCAAGGATCTCGATGGCGAACCGCCGCACGCTGTCTACGACATGCTGCTGGGCTGCGTCGAAAAACCGATGCTGGAATACGTGCTCAACCTGGCCGGTGGCAACCAGAGCAAAGCCGCGGATATCCTCGGGCTGAACCGCAACACCCTGCGGAAAAAGCTCAAGCAGTACGACATTCAGTAACAATCCCCTTTTTCTTCCATCCGCTGTTTATTTCCTTTTCCCTAAAGACCATGACCATTATCAAGCGCGCGCTGATCAGCGTTTCCGACAAGCAAGGCATTGTCGAGTTTGCCCAGACCCTCAACCGTCTCGGCGTCGAAATCCTCTCCACGGGCGGCACCGCCAAACTGTTCCGCGAAAAGAACGTCCCCGTGATCGAGGTAAGCGATTACACCGGTTTCCCGGAAATGCTGGACGGCCGCGTGAAGACGCTGCACCCCAAGGTGCATGGCGGCATTCTCGGTCGCCGCGATTTGCCTGAGCATGTGGCCGCAATGAAGGAAGCGAACATTCCGACCATCGACATGGTGGTCGTCAACCTCTATCCGTTCCGCGAAACCATCGCCAACCCGGATTGCTCGCTGGAAGACGCTATAGAGAACATCGACATCGGCGGCCCGACCATGGTGCGCGCTGCGGCCAAGAACTACGGCCATGTCGCCATCGTTACCGATCCGGCCGACTACGCCCAACTGACACGCGAGCTCGAATCCAGCGGTGGCGCCGTCGGCGCCGAAACCCGTCTGGCACTCGCCAAGAAGGCGTTCTCGCACACCGCCGAATACGACGGCGCAATCAGCAACTACCTGACCGCGCTCGGCCCCAAGGGCGAGAAAAACGCGTTCCCCGAACGTTTCAACGCCCAATTCAGCAAGGTGCTGGACCTGCGCTACGGCGAAAATCCGCATCAGGACGCGGCTTTCTATCGCGACGCCACGGTGCCGGAAGGCGCGTTGGCCAGCTTCACCCAATTGCAGGGCAAGGAGCTCTCCTATAACAACATCGGCGACGCCGATGCGGCTTGGGAATGCGTCAAGACATTCGACGTTCCCGCCTGCGTCATCGTCAAGCACGCCAACCCGTGCGGCGTCGCCATCGACGGCAACCTGCTCGGCGCCTATGAAAAAGCCTTCAAGACCGACTCGACCTCGGCCTTCGGCGGCATCATCGCCTTCAACGGCGAAGTCGGCATCGACGTGGTCAACGCGATGAACGAGCGCAAGCACTTCGTCGAAGTGCTGATCGCCCCGTCCTTCACGTCTGAAGCAAAGGCAGCGCTGTCCGCCAAGACCAATCTGCGCGTATTGGTGGTGCCGCTGGGCAATGCCGCCAACGCTCTCGAATACAAACGCGTCGGCGGCGGCCTGTTGCTGCAAACCCCGGATGCGTTCAACGTTGGCCCAGAGCAGCTCAAGGTCGTCACCAAAAAGCAGCCAACACAGCAACAGCTACAAGACCTGCTGTTCGCATGGCGCGTGGCCAAGTTCGTAAAATCCAATGCGATCGTCTTCTGTGGCAACGGCATGACGCTGGGCGTCGGTGCCGGCCAGATGAGTCGCGTGGACAGTACCCGCATTGCCGCGATCAAGGCCACCAACGCAGGCCTGTCGCTGCAAGGCTCCGCCGTGGCCTCCGACGCCTTCTTCCCGTTCCGTGACGGCGTGGACGTACTGGCCGAAGCCGGCGCGGTCTGCGTGATCCAGCCGGGCGGCAGTGTGCGCGACGAAGAAGTCATCGCCGCAGCGGACGAACACGGCCTTGCCATGGTGCTGACCGGCGTGCGCCATTTCAGACATTGATCTACTTGTGAAATGTGAAATGTGAAAAGTGATGCCCACCCCGCGCTTGCAGCGCGACCCTCCCTGGCGGGAGGGTGACTGGGTGCCCACGTTTCACCTTTCACGTTTCACCTTTCACAGGGTGTAACTTATGAAAATTCTGGTCATCGGTAACGGCGGGCGCGAACATGCGCTGGCGTGGAAACTGGCAAAAAACCCGAAAGTGAGCCGTGTTTACGTCGCACCCGGAAATGCCGGCACGGCGCTTGATCCCGACATGCAGAATGTGCCGATCACTGCGATCCCTGACCTGGTGCAATTCGCGCAAGACGAGCATATCGCTCTGACCGTGGTCGGCCCGGAGGCCCCGCTGTCGCAAGGCGTGGTCGATGCCTTCCGCGTCGCCGGCCTGAAGATTTTCGGCCCGACCAAGGCAGCCGCGCAGCTGGAATCCTCCAAGGATTACGCCAAGGCCTTCATGCAACGCCACGGCATCCCCACGGCCGCCTACGCCACGTTTACCGAAGCCGCCGCAGCACATGACTACGTCAAGGCGCAGGGCGCACCCATCGTCATCAAGGCGGACGGTCTCGCCGCAGGCAAAGGCGTTGTCGTCGCGATGAGCGAGTACGAAGCCCACGAAGCCATCGATATGATGCTGGCCGACAACAAGCTGGGCGCTGCCGGCGCGCGTGTCGTCATTGAAGAGTTCCTCGAAGGCGAGGAAGCCAGCTTCATCGTAATGTGCGACGGCGAGCACGTGTTGCCGCTAGCCACCAGCCAGGACCACAAGCGCCTGCTGGACGGCGACAACGGGCCTAACACCGGCGGCATGGGTGCATACTCCCCCGCGCCCATTGTCACGCCCGAGATGCATGCCCGGGTGATGCGCGAGATCATCCGCCCGACCATTCAGGGCATGGCGAAAGATGGCATCCGCTACACCGGGTTTCTGTACGCCGGCCTGATGATCGACAAGAACGGCGCGCCGAAAACGCTGGAATTCAACTGCCGCATGGGCGACCCGGAAACCCAGCCCATCATGCTGCGCCTCAAGAGCGACCTGGTCGGGCTGGTCGAGCACGCTGTCAACGGAACACTGGACAAAGCCGAAGCGGACTGGGACCGCCGCACCGCGCTGGGTGTGGTCATGGCTTCGGCCGGCTATCCCGACACGCCACGCAAGGGCGACGCCATTACCGGACTGCCCAAGGACTTGCAGGACGCGCACGTTTTCCACGCCGGCACGACCATGGAAAACGGCCAGCCGGTCACCAGCGGCGGTCGCGTGCTGTGCGTCACCGCGCTGGGCGACACCGTGAAGCAGGCGCAAAGCCGTGCCTACGCGATTGCAGAAGGCATCCGTTTCGAAGGCAGCCAGATGCGCCGCGATATCGGCTGGCGCGCCATCAAGTAA
>DATHWE010000209.1:0-7087 GCA_035460905.1 Methylophilaceae bacterium
GGTCGTGATGCCGCGCGATCTCGATGATGCCTTCCAGGATTTCTTGCGGATACAGCGCCCCGGTCGGGTTGTTCGGGTTGATGATGACGATGCCGCGCGTATTCGCGGTGATCTTGTTTTCGATGTCCTTGAGGTCGGGCAACCAGCCGGATTCCTCATCGCACAGGTAATGGCGCGGCGTACCGCCGGACAGGCTCACCGCGGCCGTCCACAGCGGGTAGTCGGGCGCCGGCACCAGGATCTGGTCGCCGTTGTTGAGCAGTGCGTTCATCGCCATCACGATCAGCTCGGACACGCCGTTGCCGATGATTATGTCGTCGATCTGCACGCCGCGGATGTTCTTGCCCTGCGTGTAGTGCATGATCGCCTTGCGTGCGGCGAACAGGCCCTTGGAGTCGCTGTAGCCGGAGGCATCCGGCAGGTTGTGGATCACGTCCTGCACGATCTCTTCCGGCGCTTCGAAACCGAACGGTGCGGGGTTGCCGATGTTCAGCTTGATGATGCGGTGCCCTTCATCCTCCATCTCGCGCGCTCGCGCCAGCACCGGACCGCGGATGTCGTAGCAGACGTTATTGAGCTTGGAGGATTTGAGTATGGGTTGCACGGTGGCGATTCGCGTCAAATAAAGGGGCGATTTTACCTTGCCGCACCTTGCTCAAGCAATTCAATGTGATAGACAGCCTTCATCGATTCGCCACTCTGCCGTATCATTTCGCTTCCAGGCGAGAAAATCCCATGAAACTCCACCTCACGCGCGCAGCAGGCAACCAGCTCATCACCGGCTACGGCGATGGCTGGGTAGACATCAACGACACGCGTCACCACAGCAGCCTGATCGTGCTGCCCAATCAATTGGTCACGGACTGGCCGGTCGCCGATTTCGACAGCCTTGCGGCCGAGCATATCGAACGCATTGCGCAGTTGGCACCCGAGGTAGTCCTGCTCGGCACCGGCGCCACGCATCGCTTCGTCCATCCGCGTATCGGCAAACCGCTTTTCGACATCGGTGTCGGCCTGGAATGCATGAGCACCGCCGCCGCCTGCCGCACGTATAACATCCTGATGGCGGAAGGCCGCCACGTCGCGGCCGCACTGATCATCTAACACCCAAAATCCAGAAATAATTTCCGGGCCAGTCGCATTCTGTGAAAGAATACGTACTAGTTCGTATGCAAGGAGGCGACATGGAACTCTTGGAAAGTCCCTGGTTTTTCCGAATGGTGGAGCAGCACGGGAAAACGCCCGCGCAGCGTTTGATCGCCGTTTTCAGCATCACCGAAACCTGGATGACCGCGCCGGGCATACGCGACCGCATTCTGGCCTCGCAAGCGCCCAGTTATCTCCTGTACAACTGCAGTGAACTCAAGGCATTCCTGACCAACATTGCCGTTTCCGCACGCGCCAGCAATCCTGCCAGCCTCGTCAACCAACTGGTGATTCTTCTGCAAGGCGCCATCGCCGAAGAAATACGCAATCCTGAAGCGCGCGCAATCGGCGAAGCCGGCAAGGCTGCCCGGGCGATTATCGACAAGGCCTGCCCCAGCAAGCGCAACATGCTTCGCCTTTCCGTAGGCGGCATGGCAGCGGCTGCGCTGATCACTGCAATAGGCCTGCATCCCGCAGTCCGGGCGCAATGGTCAGTCGCCCCAACTCAGCCGATGAGCCACATCGTGTTAGCCAGTGCTGCCAGACCTGCCGCTTCCTACAATCCGGATAGTGTCGAGGCCGTCCTGGCTCTGCAGGAACAGATCGCAAAGGGCGTGTGCCCTGCCCCGCAATTGCTTGCCTTGCCGCAAGGACAAGTCACGGCCTACATGAATGTTATCCATTTCCGCACTCCTGACGATCCTGTTGCCGACCGCGAAAATATCCGCGCCTTTCTCGCCTGGTTCGAGCGCACGCGCTCCAGCGAGTGCTATCAACCGCCTTCCAATGGCCACACCACTGTGGCCTGGGTCGCGGGATAAGGAAACAAGATGGCCACCCAAATGCGCGAATACATCCTCGGCGTCGCGTCCGAACTCTTCGCCACGCGCGGCATCAATGCCACCAGCGTGGACACCATCGTCGCCGAGGCCGGCGTCGCCAAGGTCACGCTCTACAAGTACTTCAAATCCAAGGAACAGCTGATCCTGGAATACCTGCGCCAGTACGACGACCGGCTCTGGAAGAAACTGACGGAACGCATGACGGCCAAGGATTCATCGTCTTCGGATAAGCTGCTCACGCTGGTCAATGCCGTGATGGACTGGATCGCCGATCCCGAATTCAAGGGCTTCGCCTTCACCAATGCCACGGTCGAATTTCCCCTGGATGAAAACCTCGTGCACCAGGCGTCGATCGAGTTTGCCCAAAGCTTGCGCAACACCCTGGGCAGGATTGCCGAAGAGTCAGGCATCAAGAACCCCGACCGGATCGCCCTGCAACTTTCGCTGGTTATTGAAGGCGCGGCGATCACCGAACGCATCAGCCCCGGCTCCGGCGCGGTGGAAAATGCGAAAGAAATGGCCAGGACCCTGATCGAGGCAGCTCGCTAGCCGCCTCGACATTTCGCGGGAGTCATTTCCCGATATCGCTGTCATATCGAAGCAATCTCTACTCGAATTCAAAAGCAAGAGCCGGAGTGCGGAGCATTACCGCGAGCGTTAGGTTTGCATCTACCGACACCACTGGAATGCAATGATGGATCCTGCAAAAAAGTCTCTAGCTGAAACCACAGAACGCGACCCGCGCTGGGCGTCCGTATTGGCGCGCGACACTTCTTCGGATGACAAATTTTATTACTCGGTCGCGACCACCGGCGTGTATTGCCGGCCTTCATGCCCGTCGCGCCTTGCCCGCCCCCAGAACGTAAGGTTCCACGCCACGCGGGAAGACGCCGAACTGGCCGGATTCCGCCCGTGCAAGCGCTGCAAACCCGACCAGCCGCCGCTGACGGAACAGCATGCCGCCATGATTGCCGATAGCTGCCGATTGCTCGAACAGTCTGAAACTTCCCTTTCCCTGAACGAGCTGGCCAGTTATGCAGGCATGAGCCCTTATCATTTCCACCGCACCTTCAAAGCCTTGACCGGCTTGACGCCCAAGGCCTATGCCGCCGGGCATCGGGCGAAACTGGCACGACAAGAACTGGACAACAGCGGCTCGGTCACCGAAGCAATTTTCAATGCAGGCTACAGTTCCAGCAGCAGGTTTTACGCGGCTGCGGACCAGCGGCTCGGAATGACGCCTTCGACTTATCGCGCAGGCGGCGCCAATACGGCCATTCGTTTCGCACTTGGAGAGTGCTCGCTGGGCTCCATTCTCGTTGCAGTCAGTGTGCGTGGCATCTGTGCGATTTCGCTGGGAAACGATCCGGAAACCCTGATACGCGAATTGCAGGATCGCTTTCCCCACGCGGAACTGGTCGGCAACGATCATGACTTCGAACAATGGATTGCCCGGGTGATCGGTTTTATCGAAGCACCGCAGCTGGGACTGGATTTACCGCTGGATATCCGCGGCACCGTCTTCCAGCAGCGCGTCTGGCAAGCGCTGCGCGATATCCCCGCCGGAGCCACAGTCAGCTATGCGGAAATCGCCCGCCGCATCGGCGCACCCAAGGCAGTGCGGGCCGTGGCTGGCGCATGCGCCGCCAATACGCTGGCAGTGGCGATCCCCTGTCATCGCGTGGTGCGCAACGACGGCGCACTGTCCGGCTACCGCTGGGGTGTGGAGCGCAAGCAAACATTGCTGGCAAGGGAGGCGCGTGACGAACCTGCCGCTCTTTGATTCCGAAACAGACGCACGCTGGAACGAACCCATCGGCCCGGGCTCATTCTTGCTCCATGGTTTCGCGCGAAGCAGCGAAATGGCGCTGCTTGACGCAGTTACGGTAATCGCCTCCGATTCGCCTTTCCGCAACATGGTGACGCCCGGCGGGTTCGTGATGTCGGTAGCGATGACCAACTGCGGCGCGCTCGGATGGACCTCCGACCGGCGCGGTTACCGCTATACGGGAGTCGACCCCGTCACCGAACGCCCATGGCCGTCGATGCCTGCGTGCTTTACCGCCCTCGCCACGGCCGCTGCTGCTGCCGCAGGATTCGAGCGTTTCATTCCCGATGCCTGCCTGATCAATCGCTATGCGCCGGGAACGCGGCTAACGCTGCATCAGGACAAAAACGAAGTGGATTTCAGCCAGCCCATCGTCTCGGTATCGCTCGGCGTGCCGGCGATGTTTCTGTTCGGTGGCATCAAGCGCTCTGACAAAACCCTGCGCGTGCCGCTACTGCATGGCGATATAGTCGTGTGGGGCGGCCCCGACAGGCTGCGCTACCACGGTGTGCTGACGCTCAAGGAAAGCCATCATCCGCAGCTTGGCAATCACCGCATCAACCTCACTTTCCGAAAGGCCGGTTAACCATGTTGCAGCCAACACCGATCGCATGGCCGGCCATCATCCGCTACACCGGCCAGGATGAACTGGCATTTGTGGGCGACCAAGCCGACTGGGAGAAAGATTCGACCTGGCACCGGTTTCAATATCGCGACACCGACCAGCTCATCGATGCCGACGGCAGGATTTACAGGCTACGTCACGCGAACGGTACTGCCCTGCCTGTGCCAACCGGCCGGCATGCATCGCTGCTTGAAGTCGTCGAGCTCGTCCGCACGCATGCGGCGCGCGCAGGCACTTGCTGCATTTCCAAATATTTCGCCCCCACGATCAAGGAGGCAATTCTGGCCGTACCAGGCTTCGACTGAGGCGTCGGCGGAGCAGCGAGAAACCCCACGAAACCATGCAGTGGGTAGGGCGGATGAGCCGAAGGCGTTATCCGCCGGATGCCAAAGTATCCACTCCCTACGGCGAATAACGCTGCGCTCATCCGCCCTACGAAACTTCGAACGGCAGCTCCCCTTGCGCTGGGCTTTCCTTCGCTAACACTTCGGTTGCAGGAGACAACGCGCCTATTCGCACACCCAGCAACCTGATCCTGCTGTCCAGAGGTACCCGCTTCAGGCACTCCCCCGCCGCGCGCCGGATAGCGGGCGCATCCTGCGTCGGCGCGGGCAAGGTCAGGTCACGGGTGACCGTTCGAAAATCCTGATAGCGCAGCTTGATGCCGATGGTACGACCGACATAGCCTTTGCGCTTGAGGTCTGCCGCAACGCGGGTGCATAGCGAGGTAAACGCCTCCGACAGCGCTGCCCGGTCTCGCCTGACATGCAGGTCGCGATCAAACGTGGTTTCGCGACTGACGGACTTGGGTTCCGAACTCGTCACGACGGGACGGCTGTCCCGGCCATGCGCGACATTGATGAGCCAGCTCGCATAACTCAGGCCGAAGTGCTTTTGCAGCCACGCCGGCTCGGCCTGTGCCAATTCCGCGATCGTTACGATGCCGAGCCCCGCCAGCTTCTGCGCCGCTTTGGGGCCGATACCGTTGATCTTGCCGACGCTTAGCGGCCAGATCCGCGACGGAATGCTGGCTTCGTCGAGGATGGTCAGCCCATCCGGCTTATCCAGCTCCGAGCCGATCTTGGCGAGCAATTTGTTGGGAGCGATACAGATAGAGCAGGAAAGTCTGGTGGCATCGCGGACAGCCTGCTTGATCTGCGATGCCAGCGCGCGGCTTTCCTCGGGACGGTTGGTAAGATCGATATAGATTTCGTCGATGCCGCGGTCTTCGATCTCCGGCGTGACGGAAGCGACTGCCTGTTTGAACAGCCGCGAATAATGGCGATAGGCATCGAAATTGGCCGGCAACAGCACCGCGTCCGGAGCCAGGCGCGCGGCCTTCATCATGCTCATGGCCGAGAACACGCCCAGCGCTCGGGCTTCGTAGGTGGACGTCGTCACCACGCCGCGCCCGGCATATTCGCGCAATCGATGAAAATGCCGTGTACCGTCCGGCAACAATTCGGGCACGTCCACCGAACGGCCGCCCACCACCATGGGCAGGCCGCGCAACTCGGGATAATGCAGCAGCTCCACGCCCGCGAAGAACATGTCCATGTCGAGATGCGCGATACGTCGGGGAAGGGATGCCATCAATAGTTTTCAAACGTTGCTCTCAATCCATTATTTTGCCTGCGCAACACTTGCACTGCACAGCGCTCATCGAATGCATGAGCAATTAAATTAATGCGCCTCTAAAATACTTACTAGTCAGTATGCTTTTTCATGGCATACTGTTTTCCAAGAAATAGGTAGACTGACACCAACATTATTTTCTCGGCAACGAGAAGCCAATATGAGGGAGAGACAAGAGTGAGTTCAACCGCCGACAGCCAACTGGTCGACTGGCGCGAGCATGCGCTGAAGCTGGAATCCGAAATCAACAAGGTCGTCGTCGGGCAGGAGCGGCCGGTACGCCTCATCACCACGGCGATTTTCGCGCGCGGCCACGTGCTGCTGGAAGGCGATGTCGGCGTCGGCAAGACCACGCTGCTGCGCGCTTTCACCCGCGGCATCGGCGGCGGCTACGAACGGATCGAGGGCACCATCGACCTGATGCCGAACGACCTCGTTTATCACACTTACCTGGGCGAAGACGGCCGCCCCCATGTGGATGCCGGCCCGCTCTTACGCTGCGGCGAAAGCCTCGCGGTATTCTTCTTCAACGAAATCAACCGCGCCCGTCCGCAAGTGCACTCGCTGCTGCTGCGCGTGATGGCGGAACGCACGTTGTCCGCGTTCAACACAGAACATCACTTCCCGCATATGCTGGTGTTTGCCGACCGCAACCAGGTGGAAAAGGAAGAAACCTTCGACATCCCCTCCGCCGCCCGCGACCGCTTCATGATGGAAATTCCCATTGCGGTGCCGAGCGATCCGGACATCATGGAATCGCTGATTTTCAATACGCGCTTCCACAACGCCGACGCACTGGTGCAGAACGTCGAACCGGATGTGCTGCATTTCGACAAATTGAACAGCATCGCCGTAGCCTTGCAAGAGCATGTGCAGGCCAGCCCGACACTGCGCAAATACGCGCTGGAACTGTGGCTGGCGACCAAGAACCCGGGCAGCTATGGGGTGAAAATCGAAGGCGTTGATATCAACCGCCTGGTACTGGCCGGAGCCAGCCCGCGCGGCATGTCG
>DATHWE010000210.1:0-9600 GCA_035460905.1 Methylophilaceae bacterium
CCGGCGTGGCCGCGCTGCATCAGGCCGAGAGAGCCCTTGAACAAAAAGTCCTCGGTCAGCAGATCCGGAATCACCGTCTTGTCGGCGTTATTCCAGATGGCATCATAAAACTTGCGTACGGTTTCCTTGCGATTTTGCATATTGTTCCACCGGAGGCTTTACGCTCTTTTTCCCACGAATCGCGGGCACTTGCAATAGTTTAGAACCGTTCGTCCTCGCGCAGGTAGCGCCATTGTCCCGGAGGCAGGTCCGACAGCTTGACCTGCCCGATGCGTACCCGCTTCAGTCCGACTACCGTTAGGCCAACCAATTCGCACATACGCCGAATCTGGCGTTTTTTACCTTCACGCAGCACGAAGCGCAGCTGATCCTCGTTCTGCCAGCTTACTTTGGCAGGCTTCAGCGGCTTGTCGTCCAGCGACAGACCGTGGTTGAGCTGCTTCAGGCCATGCTCCGACAGTTTGCCCTGCACGCGCACCAAGTATTCCTTCTCGACTTTCGAGTTGTCGCCGATTAGCATTTTTGCGATGCGGCCGTCCTGCGTCAGCACCAGCAGCCCGGTGGAGTCGATGTCCAGCCGTCCGGCGGGCGCCAGGCCCTTCAAGTGATTGGTGGTGAAACGCAGCGGCACTTTATCTTCACTGAAACGCGAAGCGGCGTTGATCAGCGTCACCGCTGGCTGATAGCCGTCTTCCGCCTGTCCCGAAACGTAACCCACCGGCTTGTGCAGCAAAATCGTCACGCGCGATTGCTGTTGCGCCTGCGCGCCCTTGGCCAGGGTGATGGTCTGGGTAGGAAAGATGCGCGTGCCGAGTTCGCTGATGCGTACCCCGTCGACAAACACCAATCCTTGTTCGATATAACTATCCGCCTCGCGGCGTGAGCAGATGCCCTGTTCGGACATCAGTTTTGAAAGGCGTATTTTTTCCATGGGGCAATGCTTTGTCGCTAAACCCTGATTTTAACGCCGAATGGGTCGAACAAGTTCTAAAAATTCCCATAATAAACACGCGGGTGTGCGCAAAAAGTTTCCGTGGGATACCATGCGCCGTATGGCTCATCCCTTACGCATTCATCCAGCATTCGCAGGTTTAATTGCTGCTGTGCTCGCGGCTTCCATCCTCTATGTTCTGGATGTCAGCGAGCGTGCGCGCATCGAGCAGGAGCAGCGCGTTCTGGTGGCGCAGGAGCTTTCGGAAATCCGGGCCAGGTTCGAGGGCGTGCTCAACTCGGTAGTATCTTCCGCCCGTGGCTTGGCGGCCTCGCTGGTGGCCAATCCGGATATGAAGTCAGACAGGCTTTCAGACATGCTTGCCGAGCTGATGCGTTACAACCCCACCATACGCAATGTTGCTATCGCTAAAGGCACCGTGATTACGCAAGCTTATCCGAAAGAGGGTAACGAGCGGATCATCGGAGTCGATTATGCGGGTCTTCCTTTGCAATGGCCTGCATACCAACGCATGATGGAGACGCGGCAGGCCGTTGTGACCGGGCCGGTTCAACTGATCCAGGAGGAGGTCGGGGTTATCGTGCGCGTACCGATGCTCGCTGCCGAGGACGTGTTTGTTGGTTCAGTGGGGTTGCCGATCCGCTTGCAGAAACTGCTGGACGCTGTCGGATTGGCTGCACGCCCGGAATCGGTCAGGATCGCCTTGCGTACCAAACCGCTGAGCCGCCGCCAGGAAGTTTTCTATGGCGACCCCGCCGTGTTTGCCGCCAACCCCGTCATCGAGCAGATCGCCTTGCCCGGCGGCGGGGCCTGGGAGGTTGCGGCATACCCATCCGGCGGATGGGGCAAGATTACCCCCGGCCTGATAATGCTGCGGGCGACCGGCGTTGCGATGTGCCTGCTGGCGGCACTGATGGCTTTCTTTGTGATGAGAAACCTGCAGTTGCGCCGGGAAAACGAGCAGCGGTTGAGCGAGAGTGAGGGCCGTCTTCGTCAGCGCAACCTGGCGCTGAGCGCGACTTCCCAAGGGGTACTGGTTTCGGACAATAAAAGAATCATCACCTACGCCAACGATGCCGCCTCCAGACTGACCGGTTATACCCGGGAAGAATTGGTCGGCAATTCCTGCAGCATGTTGCAGGGCCCCGGCAGCAGCCCGGAAACCATTATCGAAATGACAAGCCTGCTGAATGAGGAGCAGGCTTTCAACGGTGAAATCCTCAACTATCGCAAGGATGGCACGCCATTCTGGAACGAGCTTTCGATTACGCCCGTGTTCGACGCGCAGCAGCGGCTCAGTCAGTTCGTCGGCGTGTTGCGTGACGTGACCGAACGCAGGCAGGCGGAAGACGCGCTGCGCATTGCCGCCATCGTGTTCGAAGCGCAGGAAGGCATGATGGTGACCGATGCTGATACCGTGATCCAGCGGGTGAATCAATCCTTTACGCGCATCACCGGCTATTCGGCGGAAGAGGTGATCGGCAAGAGGCCGGAGTTCCTCAAGTCGGACAAGCACGATGCCGGGTTTTTCCGCAGCATGTGGGAGAAAATCGCCCGGGACGGATATTGGCAGGGTGAAATCTGGAATCGGCGCAAGAGTGGTGAAATCTACCTGCAGTGGCTGACCATCACTGCCGTCGCCTCGACGCAAGGGGCGATCACGCATTACGTGGCCGGTTTCTTCGATATCACTAACGTCCGCGATGCAGAAGAAAAGGTCCGCCGCCTTGCATTCTACGATCCGCTCACGCTGTTGCCCAATCGGCGGCTGATGATAGACCGCCTCAGCCAGGCGCTGCCGGCCAGCACGCGCAGCAATGGCTACGGTGCCGTTCTGTTCATCGATCTCGATGATTTCAAGACGCTCAACGACACGCGCGGCCACGATGTCGGCGATATGCTGCTGGTGCAGGTAGCGCAGCGGCTGCTGGGGTGCGTGCGCGAAACCGACACCGTTTCGCGTTTTGGCGGCGACGAGTTCGTGATCATGATCGAAAACCTGGGGGCGGATGAGCGCATCGCTGCGTCTCAGGTGGAATTGATAGGCGAGAAAATCCGCGCTGAACTGAACCAGCCCTACCAGCTGCGCGATTTCGAATATCATTCTTCCACCAGCATCGGCGTCTGCCTGTTTCACGGCAACGAACTGCAAATCGATGAGCTGCTGAAGCGCGCCGATGCCGCGATGTATCAATCCAAGCGTTCCGGGCGCAATGTCCTGCGTTTCTTCGATCCGGCAATGCAGGCGGTGCTGGAGGCGCGGATCGGCATGGATGCCGATTTGCGTCAGGCCCTGGCCAGGCAGCAACTGAGGCTGTATTACCAGATGCAGGTGAACCGGAGCGGCCAGGTGATCGGTGCCGAGGCGCTGATACGATGGGAGCATCCGCAACGCGGCCTGGTGTCGCCGGTGGAATTCATCGGGCTGGCCGAAGAAACCGGGCTCATTCTCCCCATCGGCCAATGGGTGCTGGACACCGCCTGCGCCCAGCTTAAGGCGTGGGAGGCCCAGGAACATGCGCAGCATCTCCAGCTGTCCGTCAACGTCAGCGCGCGCCAGTTCAGGCAGCAGGAGTTCGTCGATCTTGTTCGTCGCGCGCTCGAAAGCAGCGGTGCCAACCCCGCCCGGCTCAAGCTGGAGCTCACGGAAAGCATCGTGCTGGAAGACATCGCAGGCTCGATCGCGAAAATGCAGGAAATCAAGGCGCTAGGTGTGAGTTTCTCGATGGACGATTTCGGCACCGGATACTCGTCGCTCGCCTACCTCACGCAACTGCCGCTGGACGAACTCAAGATTGACGGATCTTTTGTGCACAACCTCGGCATCAAGCCCACCGACGCGGTCATTGTGCAGACTATCGTCGCGATGGCAGATACGCTGGGCATCGAAGTCATCGCCGAGGGCGTGGAAACCATGGCGCAGCAAAACTTCCTCGGCAGCATCGGCTGCATATTCTACCAAGGCTATCTGTACAGCAAGCCGGTACCGCTGGCGGAGTTTGAGCGTCTGATCAGCGCCGAGTGGGCGACAGACTAGGGCGCCCTGCGGGCCAGAAAACGATCGAGTTGCGCCGCAAACGCCTGCCGGTCGCTCTGGCTGAAAGTAGAAGGGCCCGAAATATCCACGCCGCTGCCGCGCAATTCTTCCATGAAATTCCGCATCGTCAGCCGCTCGCGGATGTTGTCGCGGGTGTAGAACTCCCCGCGCGGGTTCAGCGCAAAGCCCTCGCGCTCGATTACCTGTGCCGCCAGTGGAATATCTGCAGTAATTACCAGGTCGCCCGGCAGTACTTCCTGTGCGATCCGGTTGTCCGCCACGTCGAATCCGGCCGGGACTTGCAGCGCCCGGATGTAAGGCGAGGGCGGCACGCGCAGCAACTGGTTGGCGACCAGCGTTGTTTCTATTTTTGTGCGTTCCGCCGCGCGGAACAGGATTTCCTTGATGACGCCCGGACAGGCATCGGCATCGACCCAGATTTTCATTCAGCTCCCTTTGCGGCTGTTCAGGCTGACAATCAGCACGCCCGACAGCACCAGCGCCGAGCCGGCGATCTGCAGCCACGAAACGTGCTCGCCGAGAAATACGTACGCCATGTAAATGGTGCTCACCGGTCCGATGGACCCGATCAGCGAAGCGCTGCCCGAACCGATGCGGCGGATCGCATACGAGAGCAGAAATACCGGCAGTACCGTTGAAAAGATCGCCATCGCCAAAGCCAGTCCATATACGCGTTGTGGCAAATCGAGCGCCGAAAGCGGATGCGTTAATGCGAACTGCAGCACGCAGGCGATGCTGGCGACTATCATCGCATACGCAGTGAAGCGCGTCGTGCCGATGCGCTGGATCGCGTGCCCGGCCCCGACCAGATAAAGCGAATAGGACAATGTGCTCAAAAACACCAGCGTCGCGCCGAGCGCGATGCCCTCGTTCTGCATGCTCACATCGTGCAGGAAAACCAGTGCGATCCCGATATAACTCAAGGCCAATGCCACCATGATCTTCTTGCCGATGGCTTTCTTGTGCAGCACGGCCAGCAGAATCACTGTCATGGTCGGGTAAAGAAAGAGAATCAACCGCTCCAGCCCGGCGGAAATATATTGCAGCCCGAGAAAATCCAGCAGGCTGGAGAGGTAGTAGCCCAGCAGCCCCAGCGCGACGACCAACAGCTTGTCGTGCCTGTTCAACGGCTCCACATGACGATACGCCGCCCACACCGCAATCCCGATGAATACCGGCACTGAAAACAACATGCGCAGCGCCAGCAGAGTCACCGCATCGAGGGGACTTTGATAGGCCAGTTTCACCAGGATGGCCTTGCCGGAAAAGCCGACTGCGGCGAGCAGCGCGAAAATGACGCCGAAAATGGCGTCGCGTCTGGCGAGATGTAAATGGTGAGGCATGGTTGAAGACCTTTTTATTGGTTCGTGCAGGTCTTGGGCAAAATGAAGCAACGCGGTCAGACCCGCAGTTGCCCGGTTGAAACGAAAGTTAGAACAGGATTGCGGCGCAGGAATGGGCGGACGCCCATAGCCATAGGCGTTTGGCGGGAGTTGCTGCCGAAATGATGAATCGCGTGTTCATGGCTTGAATATACGATGGCCGCTCTTGTGGCGTCAATTGGCAAACGGGGGTTATTTCTCGCCGGCATCCGACAACAGGTGCAAATTGATGCGCGCCTGCCGATAGCCCGGGTCAAGCTGCAAAGCGCGTTCATAGGCTGTTCTCGCCTCCGGAATGTCACCGGCCAGACGGCAGGCATAGCCGAGGTTCAGCCAGGCGCGGGCTTTTTGCGGTGATAGTCTTACCGTTGCTTCCCACAACGTTCGCTCGCTGCGGTAGTCCAGGTTGCGCAATGCGGTGGCCGTGCCCAGTGCCAGTAGCAAAACCAGCGTCAAGGTATTGGACAAGGCACGCAGGCGGATGCGAGCTAAGCCGATGGCAACCGCCAGTGCCGGGCCCAAGCTGGCGAGGTACAGCTGGCGGTCATTGGCGACATCAAGCCTGGGAAGCAGGGAGTTGGTCGGCAGCAGGTGCAGGAAAAACCAGAACAGGGCCAGACCGAACCACGGTCGGCGTCGCAAGGAGAGGACTCCTCCGGCGAGCAGTCCGGCCAGTAGCAAGCCCTGTATGACGATAACCAGATTGAGGCCGGTGACGACCGCAAGATCCGGGTCGATGTTGGGGATGGGTAGCAGCCATTGCCGCAGCAGGTAAAACTGTCCGCCGATTTGCGTCAGCAGGTTGTCGAGCGGCGCGCGACTTTCCAGGCTGAATGTCACCATCCGGCGGTAGCCGGACAGGCCTGCCATGATTGCGAGTGCTGCCGCCAGCACGATCCACAGCGGCATTAGCCGTGTTGCCGCTTCGCGCCAGGCGCCGGTGCGCGCGTATTCCCACAACAGCAGGGCGAATGGCAGCGTCCATGCGGTTTCCTTGGTTGCCAGCGCTGCGATGAATAGCAGTGGTGCCGCTACGGTACGCCAGCGCTCATTGCCGGTCTCTATCGCCCGCAGCCAAGCCAGGAAAGCGGCCAGGTAGAACGTTGCCATCAGCGACACCGAGCGGCCGGAAATGTAGGTCACCGCTTCGGTCTGGGCCGGATGCAAGGCGAAAATGAGTGCCGCGACCAAGGCTGCACCGCTACTCGCCGCGCCCGGCCAGCGCCGGAATATTGCCAGCGCCATCAGCGCATTGGCGGCATGACAGGTTAGATTAAACAGATGGAAACCGACCAGCCCCAGCCCGGATGTCCAGTTGGCCGTATAGGAAAGCTTGAGCAGTGGCCGGATGCCGGGCATGGAAGCGAGCCACGCGGCCCAGCCGTGGACGGCCGGATTGTCGACAATGACCAGATAGTCGTCGAACTGGAAAGTGCCATACAGCGCGGAAAAATAAACCGCTACTACCGCGATCAGCAGCAGTAGCGGTTGAGAGGAGCAAGCAAGCCTAGAAATTGAGCAGGCCCTTCAGTGCCTTGGTACCTGCTTCAAGCGCTTCGGCGGCGCCGTCTTTTTTGACCGTGTCGCCGGACGGCAGCTTCGAGTAGCTGGTGCGCGATGGTCCGTCGACCGGGGCGGATGCATATTTGTTGCAGATGGGCGCATAGGCCGACGACATGCGCGTAGTGTAGTCGCGCCCTTCGCAATGCTGCTGCGAGATGGCCTTGGCTTCCGCCTCGCAATTGTCTGCGACGAATTCCCAGTTCTGGCTGTTGCCCGCGCGGCCGCAGGCTTCCTTCAAGACGGCTTCGGTTTTTTGGCCGCAGGCTTCCGCGGCCTCTTTCCAGTTTTTGGTCTTGGAATTGTAGTTCGCCGGGTCGCGCATCTTGTCGGAAACCTTGCTGACTTTTCCGCAGAACTCCTTGCGATACGGTTTGCAGTATTTACTGGCATCCTTGCCGACAAATATCTGCCACTCCAGGGAGTCCATTCTTTCGCGGCAGGCGGAGGCGCTGGCGGCGTCGATCTGTTCCTTGGCCTTTTTCGACGGGTCTTCGTAAGTACAGGAGCCGATGCGCTTGGAGGAATACGTGGTGGTCATGTCCATCGGTTCGCCATTGACCTTGCCGGTCATGTGCATCTTGCCGTGATAAGCATTCGGGCCGTCGGTGACAAACTCGCCGACGCCGGTCATCGGCTCGGGGTTGTTGCACACCATCTTGAAGGTCGACTTGTTGCCGGAACGTTTGGAGTCCGTCATTTTGCAGTCGCCATCTTGCGGCACCATGCTTTCGTTGGCCTTGCCTTTGGGCGAGCAGATCTGGGAGGTTTGCGCCGGCATGTTCATGCCCGGCATTTCCATCTTGGTCGTGACTTCCAGCAGATCGTCCGTGCCGGCGGCAAAGGCCAGCGGACAATGCAGCAGGACGATGGCCGTCAGGCTCGCAGAAATTATTATCCTCATTGTGTTTCCCCTTTTAATTACAGATATTGAAATATCGGCACGGCTTATGCCTTGATCAGGCCCAATGAGAAAGGAAATGTCACCGGTTCGCCGTTTTGGGCCTTGAGCGCGCCCATGACAAGCAAGACCAGCGCGGCGATGGCAATGCCCATCATCGCCAGCCAGCCGATGATCGGAATGAAGGTCAGGACGAAATAGGCGATGGTCAGCGTGATTTCAAAGTTCAGCAATTCGACGGAGTTGCGATACACGAAATCGTCGTCTTTCTTGATCAGGTACATGACGAGCGCGGGAATGAACCAGAAAAAGATCGAAAGGACGAGCATCAGCACCGTCATGTTGCGGCTGTCTTGCGAAGGATAGGTCATGGTTTGTGCCTTGTTGTTGGTAGAGTTAATTAAGAGGCTGGGCCGCGGGCCGCGCATGCAGCAGCAGGTTGATGGTAAACAGCACCACGCCGCAGGCCACCACGAGCGAACTGGCGCCCAGGATCGGCTCGATTTGCGGGAATCCGGTCAATTTCAGCGTCAATGAAGCCATCATTACCGGAAATCCCAGGTTGTAAAGCCAGAATTGCGTTTTTGCGAGTCGGTTCCGTCCGGCTTCCTGAAAATGGCGGTAGATCAGCCCGAACAGGGCCATCGACACCCAACCCAGCAGGTTAAGGTGCGCATGAACGGGAAACAGCGAATGATCTCCGCTGATGCCCATGCCTATGCCCAATATGACCGCCAGCGAAAAGTAAACCGCCGCCAGGCGTAGCCAGGTCAGCCCTGCATCTCGAGTATTCATTATGTAGTCCCCCTTTTTTGTATTTGAATGGCCTGTGCCAGCCAGGGGCGAACTCTAGCGGTCTTCGAGCAATATCGTCTTGGATAAATCCGACAATTCCGGTTCGAGAAACGCCTGCGTGGCTTCGCTCACTGGCAAGGAAAACAGGGCTTCTGGCGAGTCGCCATACATTTCCCGGCAATCGCGGATCAAGTGGCTCTGGTCGTAGTAGCCCGCTGCGTGCGCGATCTCCGCCCAGGACGAATGCTTTTCCCTTAGTTGTACCGCCTGTTGCAGGCGAAGCACGCGTGCATACTTCTTGGGTGTGGTGCCGATGGAGCGCAGAAAACGCCGTTCCAGCGTTCGCTCGCTCAAGCCGAAATCGCGGGCGAGGGCGCTGATCGGGCGTGAGCCGCCCGTCCGTGTCAGGTGCATACACGCCGCCCGTACCAGACCGTCCACGCCTTGCGTCCGTAAATGCGCCAACAGGAACTCTTCCACGCAGCGTACGCGTGCTTCGGCGGATGTAAGGTGGAATAGCCGCTCTTCGAGTTCCAGTATCGCCGCGCGTGGAAACAGGTCATGACAGTCCACCCGCATTTCGGCGCAAGCCTCCACCGCGTCGCCCAGAAAAGCGCTCAACCCCCAGGCGGTCAGGCGTACCGTTACTCCTGAAATCTCGCCCTGGCTTTCGAGATCGAAGCGATAGCTCTGGAATCCGGAAAGTCCGCTGCGTGCGGTATAAGTTTCGCGCTTGTGTGCGGCACGGATGGGGTCGCCGCAAAGGAAACAGATATAGGTGGCGGTGTCGGGCAGTATCGTCAGCGCCCCCGGCGCCAACGCCATCAGATCATCGTAAACCAACAGCCCCGTGACGTACGGTGCCAGCGGCGGGGAAGGGGCGAATGTCAGCAGGCTGCTCATGGGTTATCGACATGATAGATGAGGAGCCGGCGAAGTTGAAGTTACAGTA
>DATHWE010000211.1:0-16608 GCA_035460905.1 Methylophilaceae bacterium
CACCCTGGCTCCGGCTGGACATTTGCAGCAGGTTCCGGACACCCGATGCCAGCTCCGGCACTTCGTCTGCCAATTTCCAATAACTACCGTCCTGACTTACCTCATCGTTCTCGCCAATGCGGCCGAGGATGATGAAGCGACAAATCAGGGACTCAGGAAACGGGCCTTGTATTTTATCGTGCTGCTTCAGGTACCAAAGACGGTAAATTTCCATCGGAATGAAATCAGGATAGTGACGTGCTCAGGAGTTAATCAGTAAGATCAGTCTGACAGATGTTATCAATTTTTTCGCACATTGTTTCGCAACATCTGCAAGACTTGCCAACAGGGTTGCAGTACTGGGCAATTCATTGCAGAATCCAGCCATATTCTCTTTGCGCCGATTAATAAAGTTTTAGCGCGAATTAACAAGCAAGGGCTCATTCATGAATCTGATTGTCGGCATCGTCATCCTGTTCGGTAGTGTATTGGGTGGTTATGTCATGCACCACGGCCAGCTTGGAGCCTTGTACCAACCTACAGAACTTCTCATTATTGGCGGCGGGGCGTTCGGCGCCTTTTTTATTGCCCATCCTATTTCCATTATCAAGAAATCCTTTGGTTCGGTTCTCGGATTACTGAAAGGTTCCTCTTACAACAAGGGAAAGTACATGGAGTTGCTGGCGCTAATGTACGGCTTGTTCACGAAAATCCGTAAGGATGGGCTGATCGCGCTTGAAGCAGACATCGAAAATCCCGAAGCCAGCCCTATTTTCAGCCAATATCCTGGCGTGACCTCCGATCATCATGTACTCGACTTCATCTGCGACTATTTCCGCCTCATGGTCGGCGGCAGTATGAATGCCTTCGAAATCGAGAACCTGATGGATGTCGAAATGGAAACCCACCATGAAGACGTACACAGGCCTATCGGTGCCGTCCAGGGCGCGGCTGACGCTTTGCCGGCGTTCGGTATTATCGCGGCGGTTCTGGGCGTGGTCATCACCATGGGCGCCATTGGCGGACCTCCTGAAGAGCTCGGCCGCAACGTCGGCGCCGCACTGGTCGGTACCATGCTGGGTATTCTTCTCGCCTATGGCATGGTCGGCCCTATAGGCACGGCCCTCAATCATCGCGCGGAAGAAGAGGCCAAGTATTACACCTGCATCAAGACCTGCATCATCGCCTACCTGAACGGTTACGCTCCGCAGGTTGCGGTTGAGTTTGGTCGCAAGGTGTTGCCTTCTGCCGTGCGTCCGGGATTCCTGGAGCTGGAAGAGCACGTCAAGCAAAAGAAATAACCCATTCACTTCTCACTATTTAGGTAAGCAGTTGCCGCCATGGCTGATGACACCAAGCCGATAATCGTTAAAAAAATTAAAAAGGGCGGCCACGGCCATCACGGCGGCGCGTGGAAAATCGCGTACGCCGACTTCGTGACTGCAATGATGGCTTTCTTTCTGTTGATGTGGCTGCTGGGCAGCACCACCAAGGAAGAAAAACAGGCTATTTCCGACTATTTTCAGAACCCAAGCCCGATTGCCGGCCCGGGAGGCGCCAGCACCAGCATGATCAAGATCGGCGGCGGCAAGGATGTCACCTACTCCGAGGGCGATACCAAGCGCGGTTCGAACCAGGACGAAAAACCCAACAAGGATAAGGAAACAAAACCGGAAGTCGGCCAAATTACGCAAAACGACAAGGAGCGCCTGCTCCAGTTGAAGAAAGAGCTTGAGGAGGCAATTGATGCAAGCGAAGCGCTCAAGCCCTTCAAGGAGCAATTGCTGCTGGAAATAACCAAGGAAGGCTTGCGTATCCAGATCGTAGACAAGGAAAATCGGCCGATGTTTTCCAGCGGAAGTTCGACCTTACAACCCTATGCCGCACAAATCCTGCGTGAAATCGGCCAGGTAATTAATCATGTTCCCAACCGGATCAGCTTGTCCGGACACACGGACGCTACACCCTATGGCGGCTCTTCGTTGTACTACAGCAATTGGGAGTTATCCGCCGATCGCGCGAATGCTTCGCGTCGCGCATTATCCAGCGGGGGCATGAGCGAAGAAAAGGTCGCACGCGTGGTCGGCCTTTCTTCGGCCGTGTTGTTCGATAAAACCAATCCGATCAACCCGATAAACCGCCGCATCAGCATTATTGTGCTGAACAAGGAAACCGAAGACGCTATCCTGCACGATGAAGGAAAACTCGACCAAACAACAGTTGAGTCCCAGAAATCTCCGGAGCCGGCAACACCGGAACCGGTTTCACAAGCTCCAACAGCGGCTCCAAAACCCACTGCCGTGCCGGACATACGTCCCACTATCCAGCCTATTCAACCGACCAACAAGCCTGCCCCATCGTCGGATGCCACCGCTGCTGCCGCAGCAGCATCCGCAGCGGCGGCAGCAGCTTCGAAACGTTGATCCGCACTCAATAGCCGTCTTACCGGCTCGTAGCTTCTTCGGTGCACCGGAGATACACCATGCTGCTCAAGCAGTAGCATATGCTCGGGCGTAGGGTAGCCCTTGTGCCTGGCAAAGGCGTATTGCGGATGTTCAAGGTCCAGACGTCGCATTTCTGCATCGCGCGCCGTCTTGGCAAGAATGGATGCGGCGGCAATGGCGAGAACGCTGCTGTCACCCTTCACTATTGCAGTTGCGGGATAGGAAATTTCAGGGCAATGCAAGCCGTCGACCAGGACTTGGTGCGGTGCAAACGGCAAGCCTTCGACAGCGCGTTTCATGGCCAGCAAGCTGGCCCGCAGGATATTGATCCGGTCGATCTCCTCCACCGTCGCGTAAGCGATACACCAGGCAAGAGCATGCGTCTTGATGGCTTCGGCCAGGATATCCCGTTTTTTTTCGGAGAGCGTTTTCGAGTCGGCGATTCCTTCGATCGGTTTCGCCGGATCGAGTATGACCGCTGCAGCATATACGGCGCCGGCCAAAGGGCCCCGACCAGCTTCGTCCACACCGCAGATATGAATCCGATCCATCATTTCAGCATGCTCAGAATGGCTTGTGCCGCTTTTTCTTCCGTATTTTGTCGCAGGGTATGGTGTATGGCCAGGAATTCACTGCGTATTTCGGCCAGCGCCGTCTTGTCGCCGACAAGCTTGAGAACCGTCTCGGTCAGTTTTTCCGGCGTGGCCTCGTTCTGCAGCAATTCAGGAACGACGGATTTTCCAGCAAGAATGTTGGGCAACCCAACATACGGAAGATAATTCATGTGTCGCAGAATTTGCCAGCTTAAAGGCGACATCCGGTAGGTAACCACCATCGGACGTTTCAGCAATGCAGCTTCAAGGGTAGCGGTTCCGGAGGCAACAATGACGGCATCCGCCGCTTCCATTGCAAGATGAGCGTGACCAAACAATATTGTGATTGGCAAATCCTGGGCATCATGACGCGAAATGGCTGCATGGAATTTCCAGCGCGTTTCCTTGGAAATCACGGGAACCAGGAAATGCGCATTCGGCACTTGCCTGTGAATCAGCACAGCCGTGCGCACGAAAAGATCGGCCATGTAATCCAGTTCGCTCTGCCGGCTTCCGGGCAACAGGGCAATCACCAGCCGATCCTTGGGAAGCTTGAGCTCCAGCTGCGCGGCATCCTGGTCTGGCTCTAACGGCAGCACGTCCGCCAAAGGGTGGCCGACATAGGTAACAGGCACCCCGGCTTTCTCGTAGAGCGGAACTTCAAACGGGAACAAGGCCAATATCCGCGATGCGGCACGCTTGATCTTGCCCATACGGCCTTTGCGCCAGGCCCAGATGGACGGGCTGACGTAATGCACTGTCTGAATGCCCTGCTCTTTCAACCGGCGCTCCAGGCCAAGATTGAAATCCGGAGCATCGATACCGATAAACAGATCCGGCGGATTCTTTTCGAAATGCTGAAATAATTGGCTGCGAATACGCAGAAGTCCGAACAAATGCTTCAGCACTTCGAAATAGCCGCGTACTGCCAGCCTTTCCATCGGGAATAACGACACAGCGCCTTCCGCCTGCATTTTGGGGCCGGCAATCCCGATGAACTGTATATCCGGACGCTGCTTTTTGAGAGCGCGGATCAAATGACTGCCAAGCAGGTCGCCGGAAGCTTCGCCGGCCACGATTCCAATGACGGGCATGAGGTTTAGCGGACGATGCCGCGGGTAGATGTATCGAGAAACTCGAGCAGGATGCCAATTTCCGGGCATTCCTTGTACTGCTCGGCCAACTGCACTTTGGCCTCTTCCAGAGTCAAACTGGACTTGTACAGAGTCTTGTATGCCCGCTTCAGTTGCAGCATGGCTTCCGGGGTGAAGCCGCGGCGCTTGAGCCCTTCCGAGTTGATGCCATGCGGTTTGGCATCGTAGCCGGCAGCCGTCACGTACGGCGGGATATCCTTGAAAACAACGGAGCCGACCGCAGTAATCACATGCGAGCCGATCTTGCAGAACTGATGGATCAGGGTAAACCCGCCCAGGATTGCGTGATCATGCACGATCACATGGCCAGCCAGCGAAGAGTTGTTCGCGAAAATCGTGTTATTCCCAATCTGGCAATCGTGCGCGATGTGCACATAGGCCATCACCCAGTTGTCGTTGCCGATGCGCGTAGCCCCCGCATCCTGGATCGTTCCGCGATTGAAAGTACAATACTCGCGTATGGTATTGCCGTCGCCGATTTCCAGTGTTGTAGGCTCGCCTGCATATTTCTTGTCCTGCGGCTCTTCGCCTAGCGAACAGAAATGAAAAATCCGGTTGTTGCGTCCTATTGTAGTCGGTCCTTGAATGACGACATGCGCACCGATGCGCGTACCGTTTCCGATACGAACATCCGGCCCGATCACCGAATAGGCGCCGATCTCGACATCAGGCGCAATTTCGGCCTTGGGGTCGACAATGGCGGTCGCATGAATCATTTGATGACCTTCAGCGTGCAGAGCAATTCGGCCTCGGCCACGATTTCGTCATTCACAAATGCCTGGCCGGAGTATTTCCATATTCCGCGCATGATGCGGTCGATTTTGACCTTGAGCACCAGTTGATCGCCGGGAGAAACGGGCTTCTTGAAACGTACATTGTCGATGCCGGCGAAATAATAGACGGAGTCATCGGACGGCTTGCGACCCATGGTTTTGAAAGACAGAACCGCTGCCGCCTGCGCCATGGCTTCGACAATCAGCACGCCCGGCATGACCGGGTGGTAAGGGAAATGGCCAGGAAAAAAAGGTTCATTGATGGTCACGTTCTTGATCGCGACAATTTCCTTTTCCAGCTCAAGCGAAATTACCCGATCCAGCAGCAGGAATGGGTACCGGTGGGGCAAATGCTCAAGTATCTCGTGAATTTCCATGCCGCTCATTTTTTATCCTTCTGTAAGGCTTCAAGTTCATTTTCCAGTCGAGCGATACGAGTCACCATATCGTCCAGATGGCGCAAGTGCGCTGCCGTTTTCAGCCATTTATCATGCGACTGGAACGGCATCAGCGCAGTATAGGTATCCGCCTTGCCGAGCGAGCGCGTAATCATGCTGCCGGGCGAAACCGTAACTCCGTCAGCAATTTCCAAATGTCCCAGTATCATCGCCGCCCCTCCGATCCGGCAATGACGGCCGATCCGGGCACTCCCTGCGATACCCACACATCCGGCAATCACGCTATGAGCGCCGATGCGGCAATTGTGGCCGATCTGGATCAGGTTATCCAGCTTAACGCCCTCTTCAATCACAGTATCGTCCAGCGCGCCGCGATCTATCGTCGTATTGGCGCCGATCTCAACCGCATCGCCAATGATGACGCGGCCGACCTGTGGAATCTTTACCCACTTGCCATGCTCCTCGGCATAACCGAAACCATCCGCACCGATAACCACCCCGGAACTTATCACGCAATTACTACCTAGTTCGCACCCGGCATAAATCGTCACGTTGGCATGCAGACATGAGTCGTTGCCAATGGTTACGTTATCGCCGATCACAGCACCGGGACCAATAACGACATTTTCACCCAGCCGGACATGTTGTCCGATATGGCAATGAGCGGCAATGGAAGCGGACGCAGGGGCAATGGCAGAGGATTCGATGACCGCCGTTGCGTGCACCCCTGGCTCCGCAACCCTGGCCGGATTGAGCAAGGATGAAACGCGGGCAAAGTAAGCGTAGGGATTTTCAGTAACGATACGAGGCAAGGATGTGGCATCGCGCGCATCCATGCCTACAATTACCGCAGACGCTCCAGTGGAGGTGAGCAGAGCGCGATATTTGGTATCGGAGAGGAAACTCAGATCGCCCGGTTTTGCACTCGCCAGCGAAGCCATGCGGGAGACGGCCACTTCACCGTCGCCCAATACCTCTCCCCCAAGCTGCGCCGCGATTTCCCGCAGGGAATAGCTGACACGCATCGTTTAATACGAGTTATTTCTTGCCGAGCGACTTCAGTACCTTGTCGGTGATGTCGACTTTTTTGCTGGCAAATGCAACGCCGCTATACACCACCAGATCATAGCCTTCAGCCTCAGCAACCGCGGTAACAGCCTTGTTGATACGATCCTGCAATACGGAAAGCTCTTCATTCTTGCGCAGATTGATGTCTTCACGCAATTCGCGCTGTTTACGCTGGAATTCCAGTTTAACGTTTGCAACGTCACGCTCCTTGTTGCGGCGCTCCGACTCCGACATGGTCAGGCCGTCCTTGTCCAGAGATGACTCCTGATCGCGAATCTGCTTTTGCATGCGCTCAAGTTCCTGCGTGCGCGGGCTGAATTCGCGCTCCAGTTTTTTACCGCTTTCGGAAGTTTGAGGAGCTTCCTGCAGAATCTTGTCCACCTGAACGTAACCTACCTTCAATTCGGCAGCCGATACCGTCATTGCGGATATGGACAAGCTGCTTATCAACACAAACTTCAACAAATTATTCAATTGACTTCTCCTGATATTCATCCTGATTCATTAAAACTGCGAACCCAGTTGGAATTGCAATATTTCTGTCTTGTCGCCTTCCTGTTCATTCAGCGGCTTGGCCAGGACTAGCTTGATCGGGCCAAACGGGGAGTACCAGCTTACACCGACGCCCGTTGAATAGCGGAGGCAGTCGCTAGCGCCATCGCAGTTACCTTCAACATCCACCCCACCACTCTGCCCCCATACCGAACCGGCATCAAGAAACGCGCTCAAGCGGAACTGCTTGGAGTCCTTGAGCAACGGAACCGGGAAGAACAGTTCGGCATTGGCAACGACTCGCTTGGTGCCGCCCACCGCATAGTCGTTATCTGTTGAAGAGTCGATGTCCCGGGGGCCAATCGCACTCGTTTCATAACCGCGCACCGAGTTCACCCCGCCGGCGTAAAAACTCTTGAAGAACGGGAAATCCTTGCTGCCATAGCTTGCGCCATAACCAACCTCGCCATTCAACATCAAGGTAACATTATTGGTCACATCCTTGTACCAGGTATGCTGATAATTGATCTTGTAGTACTCCTGATCGAGTCCCGGCAAGCCAACTTCACCTGTGAGTTTCTGGAGAACCCCTTTATTCGGGAAAAGAATATTGTCGCGAGTGTCATGCACCCAGCCGGAATCCAGCCGCAGCGTAGTATTGTCGCAGCCAGAAGTGCTCTCGCAATAATCAACATAACGGTCAGGACTGTCCGACTCGAGGTCAATACTGGTGTAATCCAGTGTCAGACCCATGCTGAATGTATCACGCTCGTTCAACGGCACACCAAAACGCACGCCGGCACCATATGAAGCCGTGCTATAGCTACCCACATCGAGAGAGCTGGAATCTACATCCTTACGGTACAGGTCAAAGCCCCGACTGACGCCATCCGGAGTGAAGTAAGGATCGGTATACGACAAGGAGTAGGTCGTGTTTACCTTACCCGTATTGACTTGCGCGCTGACCCGATTACCGGTTCCCAGGAAATTGGCCTGATTAACTGTAACGCCGAAAACCACACCTTCAGAGCTGGACAAGCCTGCGCCGAACATCACGCTCCCGGTGGACTTTTCGGTGACGTCGAGATTGACATCCACCTGATCGGCGGTGCCAGGAACCGCCGGCGTTTCAATATTCACTTCTTCGAAATAATTCAGCCGCTCCAGGCGTTGCTTGGAACGATTGATCTTATCGGCGGCATACCAACCGGATTCCAGTTGGCGCATTTCACGACGCAATACTTCATCGCGAGTACGGGTATTTCCAGTCAGGTTGATACGACGTACATAAACACGACGTCCAGGATCGACAAAAAAGGTGAAGGCAACCGTGTGCTTCTCTTTATCAACTTCAGGGACGGCATTGACGTTGGCAAATGCATAACCGTCATTACCCAGCCGGTCACCAATGGCCTTGCTGGAGGCAGTCAGTTTCTCGCGATTGAACATCTCGCCGGGCTGCAGCGTAATCAATGTACGCAATTCGTCTTCCGGCACCAGCATTTCGCCCGCCATCTTGACGTCGGTAACCGTGTACTTTTCGCCTTCGCTAATATTGACCGTGATATAGATGTCACGTTTGTCAGGCGTAATTGACACCTGTGTCGATTCGATATTGAATTCGAGGTAGCCCTTGTTCATATAGAACGAGCGCAATGCCTCAAGATCAGCCGTCAAGCGCTGCTTGGAGTACTGGTCATCCTTGGTCCACCAGCTCATCCAGTTCGGGGTAGTCAGGGTGAATTGCTCAACAAGTTCACTCTCGTCGAATACCTGATTGCCAACGATATTGATCGCACGAATCTTCGAAACGGCACCTTCTTCAATATCGAAGCGCACCGCCACACGATTACGTTCCAGTGGATTGACGACCGCTTTGACTGTCGCGCCGTATTTGCCCTGGCTCAGGTATTGGCGCTTGACTTCCTGCTCGGCCTTATCCAGCATGGATCGGTCGAAAATCATGCCTTCGGACAGACCGATCTGCTTCAGGCCCTCTTTCATTTTATCGCTGGGGAAAGCCTTGTTGCCCGTGAATTCGATTTGCGCGATGGCCGGGCGCTCTTGCACCGTGACCACCAGCACCTCTCCCTCTTGCTCGAGCCGCACATCCTTGAAAAATCCGGTGCCATACAAGGCCTTGATCGCCTGCGCTGCCCGCTGGTCATCTATGGTTTCGCCCACCTTGACCGGTAGGTAGTTGAAGACAGTACCGGCTTCGGTACGCTGGATGCCTTCCACTCGGATATCCTTGACTACGAAAGGCTCCATCGCGTAAGAGGATGCTGCGTACAACCCGAGGACCAGAAAAGGAATATGCCGGAGCTTCATGAATTCAGCCTGTGATGATTCTATTGATATCGTTATATAAGGCGCATGCCATCAGCAATCCCAATAGCGCCAATCCTATTTTTTGTCCGACTTCCATGGCACGCTCTGAAACGGGACTGCCCTTCAGAATTTCGACCATATAATACATTAAATGCCCGCCATCCAAAACCGGAATGGGAAGCAAATTAAGCACTCCCAGGCTGATGCTAACCAGCGCCAGGAATGTCAGAAACGCCTTCCAGCCGATCTGCGCACTTTGTCCCGCATAACTGGCGATGGTGACCGGACCGCTCACGCCTTTCCATGAAATCGCGCCTGTCAGCATGTTGCCCAGCATCTTGAGGCTGAACACGGATGTATCCCACGTTTTGCCAATTGCATGCGACAACGCCGGCAACGGCGCATAGCGGATTTCGACGAGCAATCGATCCAGTTCATGCTGTTCCATGCGATATGCCGCACCAATGCGTCCGATCTGCTTGTCACCCTCTTTTGCCGAATCAGGCGTAAGCTGAAGCGTTACATCCCGCCCTTCACGCGCAACCTTGACGGGCAAGACCTTGCCCGGATTTTCGCGAACTACGCCGACAAAAGCTTCCCACTCGGTAATCGGCATGCCGTTTACAGAAACAATCGTATCTCCTACCTGAAGGCCGTCCCGCTGCGCCGCCCCGCCATCAATGATCTCCCCCACGCGCGCAGGCATGGCGGGCTGGTAAGGTGACAGCCCCAACTGTTCGAGGATATCCCGCTCAGGATCGTCATGGGCAATATCTGAAAGATCAAGCTGATGAAGATGGGTTTCGTTATTGCCGTTGGCTGCTTCGATTTCGACACGCGACGATTTCAGTGATTGCTGGAGGATCAACCATCGCACATCCTGCCAGGAAGCTACCGGCACATCATCGATCTTGCGCACCATTTCGCCGGCTTTCATGCTGGCGCGAGATGCGGCGCTGCCTTCTGCAACATCCCCGAGCACCGGCTTCAGCCCTGTTACCCCGCTCATGAACAGCACCCAGTACAGAGCAATTGCCAACAGCAGATTCGCTAGTGGACCTGCGGCAACAATCGCCATGCGTTTCCAGACCGGCTGGCGGTTGAATGCGCGCGCAAGTTCTTCTTTCGCGACCGGGGCCTCGCGTTCGTCAAGCATGCGCACGTAACCGCCAAGCGGAAAAACAGCAAGAATAAATTCGGTGTCATCCCGTCCGAATTTGCGCTTAATCAGTGCGCGTCCGAATCCGATGGAAAACTGGAGGACCTTGACCCCGCATAATCGGGCTACCAGATAATGGCCGTACTCGTGGATGGTAATCAACAATCCCAGCGTCAGAAGAAATGCAAAAAGCGTCAGCATCAGACGCAGGCCTCTACCCAGGACATGGCGGCGTGGCGCGCTTCCTGGTCAACCGCGATCAGATCCTCCAGCTGAAGTGCTTCATCTATTTTTATGGCGGACAGAGTGTCTTCAATCAACCGGGGAATATCCGTAAAGCCAATCTTGCTGTCGAGGAATGCCTGAACCGCGACTTCATTCGCCGCATTCAAGATCGCCGGAGCGGTATCACCTCGGCGCAAAGCCTCGAATGCCAACCGTAGACAAGGGAAGCGCCCCATGTCAGGCGTTTCGAAATCCAGTCTGGCAATCTTGAACAAATCCAGGGACCCGACCCCGCTGGTGATGCGTTCTGGATAGCCAAGCGCATAGGCGATCGGCGTACGCATGTCCGGATTACCTAACTGGGCAAGCACCGAACCGTCGATATACTCCACCATGGAATGAATGACGCTTTGCGGATGAATGACCACCTCGATCTGGTCGGGCGATGCCGAAAACAACCAGTGCGCCTCGATGACTTCCAGCCCTTTATTCATCAAGGTTGCAGAGTCGACAGTAATCTTCGGCCCCATCACCCAGTTGGGATGATTCAATGCCTGGGCCGGCGTCACTTGCGCCAGCTCCTCCAGCGAAGACTTACGGAAAGGACCGCCGGAAGCGGTCAACAATATCTTGCTAACGCCCGCCCCTTGCAGGCCGTTGTCCATACTTGGTGGCATGACCTGAAAAATGGCGTTGTGCTCGCTGTCGATCGGCAATAGTGTCGCACCGCCAGCATGAACGGCATCCATGAAAAGACGGCCGGACATGACCAGCGTTTCCTTGTTGGCGAGCAGGACTTTTTTTCCGGCACGTGCCGCAGCCAATGCCGGTTTCAAGCCCGCAGAGCCGACAATCGCCGCCATCACGGCATCGACTTCGGGATGCGACGAAACGAATTCGAGTGCTTCTGGCCCGCAAAGCACCTTTGTGGCAAGACCCTCTTGCTGCAGTTGTTCCTGCAATTGCTCTGCGGCATCGGGATTCAGCACCACCGCATAAACAGGATTGAAATTCCTGCATTGCTCCAGAAGCGGTTCGATGCGCGAATGCGCTGTCAGGGCATAGGCACGGAAGCGCAGCGGATGGCGTGCTATTACATCCAGAGTGTTAACGCCTATGGTACCGGTGGAGCCGAGTATGGTGATGTTCTGCATCTTGTTCATGCCGGACCCAGTATGGCGTGATAAACAGGAAAATAAAAGAGCGCCAAGGGCAAGGTCGAGGTCAGCCCGTCGATGCGGTCCAGAACGCCGCCATGCCCCGGCAGCAGATTGCTGCTATCCTTGATGCCGGCCTGACGCTTAAGCAGTGATTCGAAAAGATCTCCGACAATACTCAATACGGTCAGTGCCAGCAGACCTACGACCAGCCAGTAACTGAGATTAAAAGCCTGGCTCAAGGCCACGCCATAAGCCGTAACACCCAGCATGGCGCCCGCCACACCCTCCCAGGTTTTGCCGGGGCTGACAGCGGGAGCGAGTTTGTGGCGACCGTATTTCTTGCCTGCGAAATACGCCGCAGTATCGGCAATCCAGACGGTCATCATCACGGCCAGCAGCAGCATAGGACTGACGCGACGAAGACCATCCAATGCCAGCCAGGTAGGAATCAACACGAGCAAACCCACGATGCCCATCAGCACTTGATTTTTCATCTCGCGCCTGAAAACGAGCCACAACGGCACAACCAGAGCCCAGAATATCGTCAGTAGCGCAATAAGCCATATATTCATCTGCTGTTGCAACCCGAACATGCCGGGATTCACATACTTCCAGAGCATGAGAACGCAGATGGCAATTGTCACGCCGATGAAAATGCGGGTAGCCACCGGCCTGAGACGGATCAGAAAGGCCCATTCCCAAGCGCCCATGCAGATAACCACAAGCATGAGCAAGGCCCATTGGAAGTCGGAAAGATAGAATACAGCCGCTAAAAACAGAACGAACAGCACCAGGGCCGTTCCGATCCGCTCCTTAAGCATTGGAAATTACCTGCTCGCTCGTACGCCCAAAGCGGCGTTCGCGGTGACGATAGGACTGCAGGGCAAGACTGAAAGCTTGTTCGTCGAAGTCCGGCCAGAGCGTATCAGTGAAGTAGAGCTCGGTATACGCAAGTTGCCACAGCAGAAAGTTACTGATGCGCTTTTCTCCGCCGGTGCGAATGAAAAGATCCGGCTCGGGCGCAAAGCTCATCGAGAGATAAGAGGAAAGATCGTGCTCCGAGAATCCATTCACCGACTCAGGCTTGGCCTGCACCATGCGTTGCACAGCCTGATGTATGTCCCAGCGGCCACCGTAGTTGGCTGCAATAGTCAATGTCAGGCGCGTATTGTGCTGGGTAAGCTTTTCGGCGTCGTGAATTTCCTTCAGGAGTTGCGGATCGAAACGGGATCGGTCGCCAATCATCACTAGCCGGATATGGTTCTGGTGAAGCTTGACCACTTCCCGCTTGAGCGCCTCCATAAAGAGTCCCATCAGAAACTTGACCTCGTCCGGGGGGCGTCGCCAGTTCTCGCTGCTGAATGCAAACAGGGTCAGGTACTCGACCCCCATGTTGACACATTGTTTGACCACGTCACGCACGGTTTCGACACCGCGTTTATGGCCCATCACGCGAGGCAGGAAACGTTTCTTGGCCCAGCGCCCATTACCGTCCATGATGATGGCTATGTGACGCGGGACTTCGGGTGTATCAGGAATATCTTGTGTGGAACTGGCGAAGAGCGCCAAGGCTACCCTTTCAACAGAAAAATTGTAGTGCAGTCATTTGAAGGGGCGACAGGCAGAATGTTCACCCCTGTTTGACCTAGATCGCCATCAGATCGGTTTCTTTCGCCTGAAGGGCCTTGTCCACTTCGGCGACGAATTTGTCGGTCAGCTTCTGGATTTCGTCCTGCGCACGGCGCTCGTCATCCTCGCTGATTTCCTTATCCTTGAGAAGCTTTTTGAGTTGATCATTGGCATCGCGACGTACGTTGCGAACCGAAACCTTGGCATTCTCGCCTTCGCCACGCACCACCTTGATCAGGTCGCGACGACGCTCTTCAGTCAGCGCAGGCATCGGCACGCGGATCATGTCGCCGCTATTCGAAGGGTTCAGGCCGAGATCGGAATCGCGAATGGCTTTTTCAATCTTGGCCAACATGGGTTTTTCCCAGACCTGCACGGTGATCGTGCGAGCATCTGCCAAGCCAACGCTACCGACCTGTCCGATAGGCACCATGCTGCCGTAATATTCGACCATCACGTGATCGAGCAAGCCTGTGTGGGCACGACCCGTGCGAACCTTGCCGAGATCGCTTTTGAGCACTTCAAGCGCGCGCTGCATCTTTTGTTCTGCGGTTTTCTTGATGTCATTCAGCATGTCAATCTCCTCGAATTACTAAGGCAGCACATGCGTGCCTTCGTCCTCGCCCATCACCACGCGCTTGAGCGCGCCCTGCTTGAAGATACTGAACACGCAGATCGGCAGCTTCTGGTCGCGGCACAAGGTCAGCGCGGTGGCATCCATCACCTTGAGGTTCTTGATAATAGCTTCGTCGAACGTCAGTGTCTTGTAACGCATCGCGTCCGGATGCGTTTTTGGATCATCGGTATAGACGCCGTCCACCTTGGTGGCCTTCAATACGATGTCGGCATTCATTTCCATGCCGCGCAGCGCAGCGGCAGTGTCGGTGGTAAAGAACGGGTTGCCGGTACCGGCACCAAAAATCACGACCCGACCTTCCTCAAGGTAGCGGATCGCCTTGCCGCGAATATAGGGCTCAGCGACCTGCTCGATGGTCAAGGCAGATTGCACACGGCTGACCAGCCCGATCTGACGCATGGCATCCTGCAGTGCCAAGGCATTCATGACGGTGGCCATCATGCCCATGTAATCGGCCGTGGCGCGATCCATGCCGGCCGCAGCCGGCGCAACGCCACGAAAAATATTGCCCCCGCCGATGACCACCCCGACTTCGACGCCAAGATCGACCACTTCCTTGATCTCGGCGACGATGCGCTCGATGGTGGCACGGTTGATACCGTAGCTGTCCTCGCCCATCAGGGCTTCGCCGGACAGCTTAAGCAGGATACGTTTATAGGCGGGGGTCGTCATGCGCGGATTATACCTTGGCAGCAGCAGCCACTTCGGCGGCGAAATCCGTGACTTTCTTCTCGATGCCTTCGCCCACGACGTACATCGTGAAGCCTGCAACGCTGGCACCCTTGGATTTCAGCAATTGCTCGATGGTTTGCTTGCCGTCTTCAGCCTTGACGAACACCTGGTTCAACAGGGTCACGTCCTTCAGGAACTTCTGCACGGTACCATCGGCGATTTTTTCCAGCATCGCTTCCGGCTTGCCGGCTTCCTTCGCCTTCTCGATCGCCACGCGGCGCTCGGACTCGATCAGTGCGGCATCGACGCCGGAGGCATCCAGCGACTTCGGCTTGGCTGCGGCAATATGCATCGCGATATCCTTGGCCAGCACTTCGTCACCACCCACCAGGTCCACCAGTACGCCGATCTTGCCGCCGTGTACATAACTCGCAAGCTTGCCTTGCGCGGGAATGCGCACGAAACGGCGAACGGTCATGTTTTCGCCGATCTTGCCGACCATCTGCGCACGCACTTCGTCAGCGGTGGCATCGCCGATTTTCAGCGCGGACAGAGCTTCGACATCGGCCGGGCTGTTGTTGGCGACCAAGTCTGCCAGATTGCGGGTCAGCGCGAGGAAATCGTCGTTCTTGGCGACGAAGTCGGTCTCGCAGTTGACTTCAACCATGGAGCCCAGCTTGCCGTCGGCGCTGATGTAAATACCAACGGTACCTTCAGCAGCGACGCGACCGGCAGCCTTGCTCGCCTTGTTGCCGAAACGCACACGCAGGATTTCTTCTGCACGGGTCATGTCGCCTTCCGCTTCTGTCAGCGCTTTTTTGCAATCCATCATGGGGGCATCGGTGCGCTCGCGCAGCTCCTTCACCATGCCTGCGGTAATTTCCGCCATAATCTTTTCTCCTTACTGAATTCTTAATCCCGCAAACTGCGGGTACAAAAAAGGGGCTTGCGCCCCTTTTTCAGGGTTTACTCTGCCGCCGGCTCTTCCACGAACTCTTCTTCGGTCGCTGCCTTGACGATTTCATTCAGCGACTGGCTACGGCCTTCCAGCACCGCATCGGCGATACCGCGGGCGTACAGGCGAATCGCACGGCTGGAGTCGTCATTACCGGGGATAACGTAAGCAACGCCATCCGGGGAGTTGTTGGTATCGACCACGCCGATCACCGGAATACCGAGCTTGCCGGCTTCAGTCACGGCGCCGGACTCATGGCCGACGTCGATAATGAAGATGGCATCGGGCAGGCCGCCCATTTCCTTGATGCCGCCGATGGAGCGTTCAAGCTTTTCGATTTCGCGCTTGTAGCCGAGTACTTCCTTCTTGCCCAGGCGCTCGAAGCTGCCGTCTTCCATCATTGCTTGATAATCGGAAAGGCGCTTGATCGATTGCTTGACCGTCTTGAAGTTGGTCAGCATGCCACCCAGCCAACGGTGGTTGACGTAGGCGCAATTGGCACGAGCGGCTTCTTCTTTGACGATGTCACGGGCTTGGCGCTTGGTACCGACGAACAGGATGCGGCCCTTGTTGGCAGCGATCTGACGCACATATTTCAGTGCGTCTTCGAACATCGGCAGGGTTTTTTCGAGGTTGACGATATGGATCTTGTTACGGTCGCCGAAAATAAACGGCGCCATACGAGGGTTCCAGTAACGGGTCTGGTGGCCGAAGTGGACCCCAGCTTCAAGCATTTGACGCATGGTCACGGACATTATATTTCTCCTGTATAAGGTTAAGCCTCCACACGTCCCCAGAAACCCGAATGGGCACCCTATACGTGAACGTGTGTGGGAATTTCCCGTCTCTTATGAAACGGGCGGCGTATGCTACCATAAACGCCTCGTTCCATTCAAGGCAAAACCGAGGCAATCAGCCCTTTATACCCATGTCCATTAC
>DATHWE010000212.1:0-5014 GCA_035460905.1 Methylophilaceae bacterium
ACGCCAGCCCCAATTCTTCACGAACATGCTGCGTTTTCATCACCCAGCCGGCAAAAATCGCCATCATCAACCCGCCCATCGGCAGCAGGATGTTGGCGGTGAGCTTGTCCAGCGTGTCAAAGATGTTCAGCCCGAACAGCAGCTTCACGTCTTTCCATTCGTTGAAGGAAAGAACAACGGCAACTCCCAGGGCCCAGTCCACACCAGCCACGAGCAGGGCGGCTTTTCTGCGCGTAATCGCCGTGTTTTCGGTGATCCAGGAAATGGCGGGCTCCACCAGCGAAATGGCCGAGGTCCAGGCAGCAAAAGCGACCAGCAGGAAAAACAGCGTACCCATGAAACTGCCGCCGGGCATCGCGCCAAAGGCAATGGGCAGCGTCTGGAAGATCAGCCCCGGCCCGGCTGCCGGTTCGAGCCCATTGGCGAACACCAGCGAGAAGATGGCCAGCCCCACCAGCAGGCCGACGGCCGTATCGGCAATGGCGACATACAGGGTGGTGCGGGCAATGGAGATGTGCGGCTGCAGATAGGAGCCGTAGACCATCACCGCGCCCATGCCCAGGCTGAGCGAGAAGAAGGCGTGGCCGAGTGCTGAAAGCACGGCTCCGGGCGTTACCCGCGAAAAATCCGGCGTAAACATGAAGCGGGCGGATTGTGCGAAATCGCCAACCGCCATGCTGTAGCCGAGCAGCACCAGCAGGATGGCGAACAATGCCGGCATCAGGATCTTGTTGGCCTGCTCCAGCCCGGCATTGACGCCGCGCGCCACCACCCCCATGGTCATCGCAATGAACAGCGTATGCCATAGGATCAATTCCAGCGGGGTCGCCAGGAATGCATCGAAGTGTTCCTTGGCCAGCTTGCCATCCATGCCCGTGAACACGCCGCTGGCCGCGCGCACGACGTAATCCAGCACCCAGCCGGCAATTACGCTGTAAAAACCCAGAATCAGGAGGCCGGCGATTAGCCCCATGATGCCCACCCATTTCCACGCTCCAGACGCATTGGCTTCTGCCGCCAATGCTTGCATGCCATCCACAGGGTTGCGCTGGGCGCGCCGCCCCAGCATGATTTCGCACATCATCAACGGAATACCCACCAGCGCGATGCAGGCGAGAAACACCAGCACGAAGGCGCTGCCGCCATTGACGCCGGTCATGTAGGGGAATTTCCAGATATTGCCGAGACCGATAGCCGAGCCGGCAGTCGCCAGGATGAATGTCCAGCGGTTGGTCCAGTGGCTGCGGTGCGCGACTTGCGTCATGTTACCTCCTTATGTGCAGGTATCTGTTTCGATAAGGACGAGGCTGATTCCAGCCATCGATGACGAAAGAATCCGTGCAAAAGATGGCAAGGGAATTGGCATTCTTCTCTCACGTTTTATTTTTGCTGATTATGCCTGAATCGCGAGCGAGCATTCCAGCAGCGCTCAAGTGCGTCACGTATGACTGAAATCCCGGTATTATGGCAAGCGCGCGCGTTTCCCGGGTGGAGGCGCCGCGACGGCTGCAAATTTTGCTCCAGGTTAACAATTCGTACATCCATTCAATTAGCTGATAAGGATCTGTCGTGTCTAGACTACTCCAAGGGATTGGGCTCGCTTTCGTGTTTGCGCTACTTTTTTCGGGCTGCTCGAAGGATGAAGGCGGCAATGTCATTCAGGCGGCGGTATCGCCGGCATCGCCACCGATGCTATTCGAAGAAAAAGGCAAGCTTCAGGGCGCGGACCTGGAGATTTTCGAGGGATATTGCCAAGCGCGCGGCTGCACGCTGAAGATTACCAGCTACGATTGGCAGGGCATGCTTGGGGCCGTTTCCAGCGGACAGGCCGATGTTGCCTTCTCCGGCATTTCCATCACGGACAAGCGCAAGGAGGCGATGGATTTCTCCCAGCCTTATTACGACAACGCCTGGCACCTGGTGACCCTGACCAGCCGCGACATCAAGCTCGATGACCTCGCCGCGCTTAAGCAATATTCGCTCGGTTACCCGCGTGGTATGGCCTACAACGACCTGATCAAGAACGATCTGGAACCCAAGGGCTACTACACCCTCAGCAAGGTCAAGCTCTACCCGTCTTACAACGAGGTGGTCGCTGACCTGCAGAGCGGCAATCTGGACGTGGCGTTTATCGAAGAGCCGGTGCTGGCGAATTTCAAGTACAAGCTGAATCTTCCCCTGGAAAGTCGTTATGTTTTCAAGGGAATCGACAAGCTGGGTTTCGCATTCCCCAAGGGTTCCGCACTGCGCGAGGACTTCGATCGCTACCTGGTAGAGCTCGGCCCGGAGAAGCGCAATGCGATTCTGGACAAGTGGATGAAGTAAACCACGCGTAATCCGGTATGACCTTCATCGATATTTTCACCGAGCTCGGGCGAGGCGTAGGCTACACCGCCTTGGTCACCTTGGCCTGCGCTGCCACCGGCTTTACCGTGGGGTTGACCATCGCCGGTTTGCGCCGCATGGCCATTCCAGGGCTGACGCCGTTGCTCGATATTTATACTTATGTGTTTCGTGGTATTCCTCTGTTGGTGCTGTTATTCATGGTGTACTTCGGCTTGCCTGGCATCGGCTTCAAGGTGCCGCCGCTGCTGGCAATGGTGCTCAGTCTGGGCCTGATTTCCGGCGCGTACTTGGCGGAGGTTTTTCGTGGAGCATTGGACCTGATCGACCCCACGGAGATCCTGGCGGCAAAAGCGATGGGGATGAGTCCGTTCCAGATACTGACGCTGATCGAGTTTCCCCAGATGCTACGTTTCGCTCTGCCGGGGATGGTCAACGAGTTCACGACTGTGCTGAAGTATTCGCCCTTTGCTTATACGGTCGGCATACCGGAAATTACCAAGCAGGCCATGGCGCTCTCCGCGACCACCATGCGCGGGCTGGAAATCTATCTGGCGGTAGGCATCCTGTACTTTGCCCTGTACCGTCTTTTTCTGTTGGGCGTGCAATGGGTGGAGCGCCGTTTCCGCATTCCGGGAATCGTGCCGCAATGAAGTTGGACCATATCAAGAAGGGGTATGTGCTGTGGCATTGATCAAGATTCGCGACTTGGTGAAGGAGTATGACGGCCGCAAGGTACTGGCTGGCGTCAATCTCGATCTCTGCGCAGGGGAAGTCAAGGTGGTGATGGGGCCATCCGGCTGTGGCAAAACCACCTTGCTGCGTTGCTTGAACCGACTGGTGGAGCCGACCTCGGGCGTTATCCTGGTGCGGGACGAAGACGTCACCCGGCCGGAGGTGGATGTGCGCGCCTTGCGCCAGAGCATCGGCTTCGTCTTTCAGCAGTTCGCGCTCTATCGACACCTGACGGTGCTTGAAAACGTTACGCTCGGGCTGCGGAAATTGCGTGGAATGCGCACTGCGGAGGCCCGGGAAAAGGCGATGCACGAACTTTCCCGCCTGGATATGGCGGCGCATCATGGCAAGTATCCGTCGCAGCTTTCCGGCGGACAGAAGCAACGCGTGGCGATCGCCCGCGCGCTGGCCATGGACCCGTCCGTCATCGTGTTCGACGAGCCGACCTCCGCGCTGGATCCGATCATGTCGCGCGAAGTCGCCGCAATGATCCAAGCGCTGAATGCCGACAACGTCACCATGATATGCGTGACGCACGATCTCCAGTTGGCCCGGCACCTGCACGAACGCATCGTTTTCCTGGACCAGGGCGTGGTGCGGATGGAGGACAGCTTCGACAATCTTGCCAAGTGCGACGACCCGCAGGTGCGCGCTTTCTTCCGTAATGAGGTCAAGCCGGCATGAACGGATGGAGCGCCTTCGAGCGCGACCTGCTGGAGCAGATGCCGCTGATCCTGAGCGGACTGGGACAAACCCTGCAGCTGACTGCGGTGATTAGCGTGACCGGTCTGCTGATGGGGATTGCGGTGTTTTATCTGACCCTCAGCCAGCATGCCGTGGTGCGCCGCCTGACCCAAGCCTATATCTCGTTCTTCATCGGCATGCCGTTGATCGTGCTGCTGTTCCTGATGTATTACGGTTTGCCGCAATGGGGCGTGAACCTTTCCCCGTTCGCGGTGGCGCTCATCGGTTTCACGCTGAATGTCGGTGCCTATAACGCGGCCTACCTGACGACGGCCTACAACGGGCTGGACCATAATGAATTGGAGGCAGCCCGGTCGCAAGGTTTCAATCATGGTCAGATTTTCCGCCTGATAACCCTGCCGCAGGTGCTAAGGCTTTCGGTGCCTGCACTTACCAATCAGGTCATTTGCAACCTGAAGGACAGCTCTGTGGCCTTCCTGATCCAGTACACCGAATTCTTCGCTCGCATCCAGGAACTGGCTGCCACCAACTTCCAGTTCTTCAAGGCGTACTTTCTTGCCGCGCTGGTCTATCTGGGGCTGGTATCGATCATTGTTCTCGCCGCGCGCGCCCTGGAAAAGATCGTCATCATTCCGGGCCTGCAGCGCGCCTAACTGGGCGCGCTGACTAGTCCAGCCAGTCCTTGCCGGTCAGGAAGTCGGAGTACAGCTTCGCTTCCGCCGAACCGGCTTCCGGGCGCCAGTCGTAGCGCCATTTCACGATAGGCGGCAGCGACATCAGGATGGATTCGGTGCGTCCGCCCGATTGCAGGCCGAATAGCGTACCGCGGTCGAACACCAGATTGAATTCGACATAGCGTCCGCGGCGGTAGGCCTGGAAATCGCGCTCGCGCTCGCCGTAGGGTGTGTCCTTGCGGCGTTGCAGGACGGGCAGGTAGGCGTTTAGGAAACTGTCGCCCACGCTTTTTACCATCGCAAAGCTCTGGTCGAAGCCGGGCGCGCTGAAATCGTCGAAAAAGACGCCGCCAATGCCGCGCGGTTCCTTGCGGTGCTTGAGGTAGAAATATTCATCGCACCAGTGCTTGAAGCGCGGATACAGGTCGGTTCCAAAGGGGTCCAGTGCCTGGCGGCAAGTGCGGTGAAAATGAATCGCATCTTCCTCATAGCCATAATACGGGGTCAAATCCATGCCGCCGCCGAACCACCACACTGGTTCTTCACCGGGTTTGGTC
>DATHWE010000213.1:0-3165 GCA_035460905.1 Methylophilaceae bacterium
TGAGCAAAGCAGGGAAATATGGCCGTTGGAGATGAAGAGCCAAAAAAGCTCCTGCCGGGAAATGTCTCCCAGCACGGCCTTGAAGGGATCCAGAAATACAGCCCGCAACATTATTCAGCACCTTTGCAATTGAACCTGCGACGCAGGTTGAGCAAGAGCTAAGTACTAGATTGAGCTTATTTTTTGGGGATGGCAAGAGATGTCGGAGATTGCCATGCGAAAACACGACGGCCACGAAATCCCTGCGATTACAGGAGCTTGGACCATACGTACGAAAGAGGCGGCGAGGTGATCGGCCCTCCCGCCTTTTCGCATGACTATCGGCTGATAGGCTTGTAGCGTATCCGCTTCGGCTTGGCGCCCTCCTCGCCCAGACGCTTCTTCTTGTCGGCTTCGTATTCCTGGTAGTTGCCGTTGAAGAAGGTCCATTGCGAATTGCCTTCCGCGGCGAGGATGTGCGTCGCAATACGGTCGAGGAACCAGCGGTCGTGGGAGGTGACCAGCACGCAGCCGGCGAATTCCAGCAGGGCGTCTTCCAGCGCACGCAGGGTTTCCACGTCGAGGTCGTTGGAGGGTTCGTCCAGCAGCAGCACGTTGCCGCCTGCGATCAGGGTCTTCGCCAGATGCAAGCGGCCGCGTTCGCCGCCGGAGAGGTTGCCGACGATCTTCTGCTGGTCGCCGCCCTTGAAATTGAAGCGGCCGAGATAGGCGCGCGACGGCATTTCGAATTTGCCGACCGAGAGAATATCGGCGCCGCCGGCAATGGTATCGAACACGGTTTTCGTGCCGTCCAGCCCTTCGCGGCTCTGATCAACGGAGGCGATGTTCACGGTCGAACCGATATCGATTTCGCCGCTGTCCGGCTGCTCCCGGCCTTGCAGCATGCGGAACAGCGTGGATTTACCCGCGCCGTTGGGACCGATGACGCCGACGATGGCACCGGGCGGTACGCTGAACGAAAGATTGTCGATCAGCAAACGTTCGCCGAAGCCCTTGGACACGCCGTTGAATTCGATGACCTTGTCGCCGAGACGCTCGCCGGGCGGAATGAAGATTTCCTGCGTTTCGTTGCGCTTCTGGTATTCGACGGAGTTCAGCTCCTCGAAGCGGCTCAAACGCGCCTTCGATTTTGCCTGACGCGCCTTGGGGTTCTGGCGCACCCATTCCAATTCCTGCTTCATCGCCTTCATGTGAGCATCGACCTGCTTGTTTTCCTGCTCCAGGCGCGCTTCCTTCTGCTCCAGCCAGCTGGAGTAGTTGCCCTTCCAGGGGATGCCCTGACCGCGGTCGAGTTCCAGAATCCACTCGGCGGCGTTGTCGAGGAAGTAGCGGTCGTGGGTCACGGCCACCACGGTGCCGGGGAAGCGCACCAGGAACTGTTCCAGCCACTCCACCGATTCCGCATCCAGGTGGTTGGTCGGCTCGTCCAGCAGCAGCATGTCGGGCTTGGACAGCAGCAGCTTGCACAGCGCGACGCGGCGCTTTTCGCCGCCGGACAGGTGTTCGATCTTCGCATCCCACTCCGGCAAGCGCAGCGCGTCAGCCGCGATTTCCAGCTGGGTTCCCACGTCTGCACCGCTGGCAGCGAGGATGTTTTCATACTTCGCCTGCTCTTCTGCGAGCTTGTCGAAATCGGCATCGGGCTCCGCATAGGCGGCATAGATTTCATCCAGCTTGGCCTGGGCTTGCATCACCTCGCCCATGCCGGATTCGACTTCCTGCCGCACCGTCTTTGCCGGGTCAAGCTCGGGTTCCTGCGGCAGGTAGCCGATGGAAATGCCGGGCTGCCATTGCACTTCGCCTTCGAATTCCTTGTCCACGCCGGCCATGATGCGCAGCACGGTGGACTTGCCGGAGCCGTTGAGGCCCAACAGGCCGATCTTGGCCCCTGGGAAAAATGACAAGGAAATATCCTTGATGATTTGCCGCTTGGGCGGCACGACCTTGCTCACGCGGAGCATCGACATTACGTATTGGGCCATGATGCTTATGCTTTAGGGTAAAAACGCAATTTTACCTGACGCCTTGCTGCTTTAGGATTTGCTTCGCGCTGGAAGCTACTTCTGCGCCCCAAGCACGCGCAGGACTTCTTCCGCCGTCGTCATTCCCGCATGAACCTTGTCGCGTGCGTCTTCGATCAGCGGACGGGTTCCGCTATCGCGCGCCACAGCGGCCATTTCCAGCATGTTGGCGCCGCGCGCGATCAGGTCACGCAACTTGTCGTCCGGCCACAGCACTTCATATACGCCGAGGCGCCCCATATACCCACTGTGGTTGCAGCGCGAGCAGCCTTTGCCGCGAAAATGCAGCAGGCTCTTGTCGGCGAACAACACCCCGAGACGCGAAATCACGGCCGGATCGGCTTCAACCGGTTCGCGGCAATGTTCGCAGATGCGGCGTACCAGGCGTTGGGCGATGATGCCTTCCAGCGCGGTAGCGATCACGTAAGGCTTGAGGCCGAGGTCGAATAGCCGGGCAATGGTAGCGATCGCCGAATTGGTGTGGAGCGTGGAAAACACCTGGTGGCCGGTCAAAGCGGCATGGAAGGACACTTCCGCCGTTTCAATATCGCGGATTTCGCCGAGCAGGATCACGTCCGGGTCTTGCCGCAAAATGGAGCGCAGTACCACCGGAAAAGTCAGGCCGATCTTCTCGCGTATCAGCACCTGGCCGGCAGCGTCGAGGTAATACTCGACCGGGTCTTCCAGCGTCACGTAGTTCTTGCTGGGCGTGGCGGTGTGCTGCAGCATCGCGTACAGCGTCGTGGTCTTGCCGCTGCCGGTGGGGCCGGTAGCGAGGATGAGGCCCTGCGGCCTATCCATCATGTAGAGAATTTTGTCGAGATCGGCCGGCGAGAAGCCTAGCCCTTGCATGCTGACAATCGCCGAATTGCGGTCCAGCAGGCGCATCACCACCTTTTCACCGTTGATCGTCGGCAGCGTTGAAATGCGCAAATCGACAATGCGCAGTGGCGTCTTGATGGTGATGCGCCCGTCCTGCGGACGGCGCCGTTCGCTGATGTCTAGGTCGGACATCACCTTGAGGCGCGACACCAGCGATAGGTAAAGGTTATTCGGGATCTGGATCTTGTCCGCCAGCACGCCGTCGATCCGGTAGCGCACCACTACGCTCTTGGTGCGCGGATGGATGTGGATGTCGCTCGCC
>DATHWE010000214.1:0-10899 GCA_035460905.1 Methylophilaceae bacterium
CGCCCATCGCCATGACGGCGCCGGCAACTGCCATGCTCAGTTTCTTGTTCATGTATTTCTCCTTTAAGTTTGAAATATCTCGGTAGGTATTCTAGAAACCTTTGCGAGAGAGTTCGCGAACTCCCCTTGCGAGAAGTGAACTCAGTATGCCAAAGCGAAAACGGCGTCCGCAACACTTTTGTGCGATTCATGCGACAGCTTGTTACATTCTGTTGCAAATTTGCAACACTTGTTACGCCTCCGGTTTCGAGCGAAGTATCTTGGCAGATTTCTAGGCGCGGTGACTACCTCTTGGCCGATGTCCATGAATCGCTTGGTATAATCCGGCGAACTGTCTGAACCTTGCAAGGGAGCTGGTATGAAAAGCTATCGAAAAGAACTCTGGTTTAAGGCGCCTACGCGGATGGCCTTTATCAATATCACTTCCGAAATTCAGGAATGCCTGCGCGAGAGCAGCGTCAAGGAAGGGCTGGTGCTGGTCAATGCGATGCATATTACCGCCAGCGTTTTTATCAACGACGATGAGCGCGGGCTGCATCACGATTATGGCGTGTGGCTGGAGAAGCTGGCTCCGCATGAGCCGGTGAGCGGATATCGGCACAACGATACCGGTGAGGACAACGCAGATGCGCATATGAAGCGTCAGGTAATGGGGCGCGAAGTGGTTGTGGCCGTGACGGAAGGTCGGCTCGACTTTGGTCCGTGGGAACAGATTTTCTACGGCGAGTTCGATGGGCGGCGTAACAAGCGGGTGTTGGTAAAGATTATTGGTGAATAAGGTGCGTTCACCCTTCGACTGCGCTCAGGGCGAACGGGATTGTTGCGCGTGTCCTTATGTTCCCGTTCGCCCTGAGCGCAGTCGAAGGGCAGGAGTCCAGAGAAAATGACTTTCTGGGTATACATTCTGCGTTGTGCCGACGGCTCCTATTACACCGGCCATACGGATAATCTCGATCAGCGGGTTTCGCAGCATGCCTCTGGCGCCTGCGGTGGTACACGGCTAAGAGACTGCCGGTGAATTTGGTGTTCTCTCAAGAATGTGTAACGCGTGAAGAGGCCTTGGGTGCGGAACAGCAAATTAAAGGGTGGAGTCGAGCCAAGAAGGAGGCCATGATGCGGGGCGATTAGCAGGAAGTCTCTCGTTTGGCTCGTGGTTCGACAGGCTCACCACGAACGGAGTAATTTTTATGAAAATACCTGAACTTCTTGCTCCGGCGGGTACGCTGGAAAAAATGCGTGCGGCGTACGATTTTGGCGCGGATGCCGTCTATGCGGGCCAGCCGCGCTACAGCCTGCGCGCTCGCAATAACGAATTTAAACTCGAGCAGTTGGGGGCGGGCATTGCCGAGGCGCATGAGCGTGGCAAAAAGTTTTTCGTCGCCTCCAACCTGATGCCGCACAACGCCAAGGTGAAAAGCTATCTGGAAGACATGGCGCCGGTGATCGCGATGAAGCCGGATGCGCTGATCATGGCTGATCCGGGGCTGATCATGATGGTGCGTGAGAAGTGGCCGGAAATACCCATCCATCTTTCGGTGCAGGCCAATACCGTTAACTATGCGGCGGTGAAATTCTGGAAGGCGATAGGTCTTTCCCGTGTGATCCTGTCGCGGGAGCTGTCGCTGGACGAGGTGGCGGAGATCCGCCAGCAATGCCCGGATATGGAGCTGGAAGTATTTATCCATGGCGCGCTGTGCATTGCTTACTCCGGTCGTTGCCTGTTATCCGGCTATTTCAACCATCGCGATCCCAATCAAGGTACATGCACCAATTCGTGTCGCTGGGATTACAAGGTGCATGACGCTGAGGAGGATCCAGTGGGCGTCATTCGCTCCACGGATTTCGATTTTCGCGCCGAGATGGAAAAATCTGCGCTTTCGAGTTGCGGCAGCTTGCCGCGCCATCCCGAGGCGGACAAGGTTTACCTGATCGAAGAAAAGAATCGTCCGGGCGAGTTGATGCCCATCCTTGAGGACGAGCACGGCACCTACATCATGAATTCCAAGGATTTGCGCGCGGTCGAGCATGTCGAGCGGCTGGCGCAAATCGGTATCGATTCGCTCAAGATCGAAGGACGAACCAAGTCGCTTTATTACGTTGCACGCACCTGCCAGGTATATCGCCGGGCCATAGACGATGCGGCGGCGGGCAAGCCTTTCGATTACACCTTGCTATCGGAACTGGAAGGATTGGCCAATCGCGGCTACACCGATGGATTCTACGAGCGCCATCACACTGCCGAGCACCAGAATTACCTTAAAGGTTACTCCGAGTCCGGGCGCAGCCAGTATGTGGGAGATGTGGTCGGCTTCGATGCGGCGAGCGGGATGGCGGAAATCGAGGTGAAGAATCGATTTGTGGTGGGCGACCGGTTGGAAGTCATCTATCCTTCTGGGAATCGGGAAGTGGTCGTAGATGCCTTATTCAATGAGGCGGGTGAGGCTGTGAGTCAAGCTCCTGGCAGTGGGCATGTGGTCAGAATGCCAATGCCCGGAGGGAAGGCCGAAAGGGCATTGCTGGCAAGGTATATTTAATAAGCTGTTTGGCTCAGGCGAGCTCGCTTCATCGCGATCCGCTGTGAAGTGCCGGAGCCGCGCTGAGCTTTAGCTATGAATGTAACTCTCCAGTTGCTGGATGAGGAATTGCTGGTATTCGATGGTCGCCTTGACCAGGTCGCCAATGGAAAGCACGCCGACGACCTTGCCATCCTCAAGAACCGGCAAGTGCCGGATGCGCTTGTCGCTCACAAGGTTGAGGCATTCCTCTACGGTTTGACCTGGGTCGACGGTAATCAGGAGCGAGCCTGGCGTCATTATTTCCTTGATGGGCGTGTCTTTTGACGATTTACCCTTGAGCACGACACTCCGCGCGTAATCCCGCTCGGAAAAAATACCGACCAGATGCCCGGCGTCCATGATGAGAAGCGCACCGACGTGCTTGTCGGCCATGATGACCAAGGCATCGTAGACAGTCGCATCGGAGGAAATCGACAGGATGGAATTGCCCTTGGCGTCCAGCAATTGCCGTACGGTTTTCATGATTTCTCCTCAAATTATGGTTTTGCATTGTTTGAGAAAATATTACTCCTTTTGAGAGAAATGCAAACAGCCGTGACATTACTTTTACCTGATGTCGCGCGAACAATTACTATAATGGTGATCCTGATACAGCCTTCTCTCGCTTTACTGTCCATCAAATGAAAATATTTGCTTCCCAGCAGGTCCGTGCTTTTGCTGCGCTCATGGTGCTCGCCCTGATCTGGGGCTACAACTGGGTTGTAATGAAAGTAGCGCTGGAGTATTCCACAGCATCGCAATTTGCGGCGATGCGTACTTTTGGTGGCGGGCTATTTCTGCTGCTGCTAATGGCAGCGATGCGTAAACCGCTCAAGCCCCGTGAGGTTCCAAGCACCATTGTCCTCGGGTTGTTGCAAACCACCGGTTTCACCGGCTTTATCGTCTGGGCGCTGGTTGAGGGTGCGGCCGGGAAAATTTCGGTTTTGTCATTCACCATGCCTTTCTGGGTCTTGCTGTTGGCGTGGCCTATCCTTGGCGAGCGCATTCGCGGCATGCAATGGCTGGCGGTCACCTTGGCATTGGCGGGGCTCATTCTCATTTTGCAGCCCTGGCATCTGCATGGCAGCATCATGAGCATGGGGCTGGCCGTCATGGCGGGCATCAGTTGGGCATTCTCCGTCATTTATCACAAGCGATTGAATCACCGCGTGCCGGACCTCGATCTGCTTTCTTTCACAGCCTGGCAAATGCTGTTCGGCTCCGTGCCGATTGTTTTGTTTGCGCTGGGGGATATGGGTAAGCCGATCGAGTGGAATTCAACCTATCTGATGGCCATCATATTCAGCGTCCTGTTTGCCAATGCGCTGGGCTGGATGGCCTGGCTCTATGCGCTGCAACGACTTCCTGCTGGCGTCGCCAGCATGACTTCGATGCTGATCCCCATCATTGCCGTGCTTTCATCCTGGGCGCAGTTGGGTGAGCGACCGACGGCTGTCGAGGCGGCTGGGATGGTGTTGATTATCGCTGCGCTGGTGGTAATTTCCTGGGTGAGCATCCGTCGTCATTTGCAGGTAGATGCTGCGATGGGGCAGGATTAGCCCCATTCGGCTGTGGTAGAATCCGGCTAGTTTTCAGGCAATTAAATGAGGATTTCGGAAAATGGCAGGGCATAGCAAATGGGCCAATATTCAGCATCGTAAAGGCCGTCAGGACGCCAAGCGCGGCAAGATATTCACCCGGTTGATCAAGGAAATTACTGTCGCGGCCAAGCTTGGTGGCGGCGATCCGGCCATTAATCCGCGTCTGCGCATGGCAATTGAAAAAGCCAAGGCAGAGTCCATGCCCAAGGACAATATCGAAAACGCCGTCAAGCGCGGCTCCGGCCAGCTGGATGGCGTGAATTACGAAGAAATCCGTTACGAAGGTTATGGCATCAGCGGTGCCGCGGTGATGGTGGACTGCCTCACCGACAATCGTCAGCGAACCGTCGCCGATGTGCGCCATGCATTCAGCAAATATGGCGGAAATTTGGGCACGGATGGTTCGGTAGCATTCCTGTTCAAGCATTGCGGCACGCTGCTTTTCGCGCCGGGCGCGGATGAAGACAAGGTGATGGAAGCGGCACTGGATGCCGGTGCCGATGACGTCATTACAAATGATGACGGCAGCATCGAAGTCGTCACCTCACCGAACGGTTTCGATGCGGTCAAGGAAGCGCTGGAGGCTGTCGGGCTCAAGCCGGAAATGGCCGAAGTGACGATGAAAGCCACCACCGAGGCGGTCTTTACCGGCGACGATGCGGTCAAGATGCAGAAACTGCTCGACGCACTGGATGATCTGGACGATGTCCAGGAGGTTTATACCTCCGCAGTGATCGAAGAGTAGGCCATCAGCACTGCGCGCATCTTAGGCATTGATCCCGGTCTACGTCTCACCGGGTTCGGGGTGATAGAAAAAACCGGCGAAAAGCTGAGTTATGTTGCCAGCGGCACGATCAAGTCCGGCGAAGGCGAATTGCCGGCGCGACTGAAAGTGATACTGGAGGGTTTGGCTGAGGTCATTGCCACTTACCATCCGGAACAGGTTGCCATCGAAAAAGTGTTCGTCAACGTCAATCCGCAATCCACCCTGCTACTGGGGCAGGCGCGCGGAGCGGCGATCTCGGCGGCGGTTTTACGGGATTTGCCGGTAGCAGAATATACGGCATTGCAGGTAAAGCAGTCGGTTGTCGGCAACGGGCATGCCGCCAAGGAGCAGGTGCAGGAAATGGTCAAGCGACTGCTCAAGCTTCCGGCGGTCCCCAAGCCGGATTCCGCGGATGCGCTGGCTTGTGCAATTTGCCATGCGCATGGCGGGCAAGGGCTGGGCAAACTTTCGACAGCAGGGTTCAGGGTAAAAGGCGGGAGACTGGTTTGATCGGACGGTTGACAGGTGTGTTGCTGGAAAAAAATCCGCCGCAAGTGCTGGTGGATGTGAATGGCGTCGGTTACGAGGTCGAGGTGCCGATGAGCACCTTCTACAATCTGCCGCAGACCGGCGAGCGCGTCACTTTGCATACCCAATTCATCGTGCGCGAAGATGCGCAGTTGCTGTATGGCTTTGCCAGCGACCGCGAGCGTGCGACCTTCCGTCAGTTGCTCAAGGTCAACGGCATCGGTGCAAAATCGGCTTTGGGAATTCTTTCCGGTCTCTCGGTGGAGGACCTCGCACAAGCGATCGCCTTGCAGGAAGCCAACCTTCTTACGCGCATTCCCGGCATCGGCAAGAAAACCGCCGAGCGCTTGTTGCTGGAACTTAAAGACAAGCTTGGTTTTGAAGCGGCTTCACCTTCGGCCGGCACTGCGCAAGCGCACAGTACGGGCCACGATACGCTTAATGCCTTGCTGGCTCTTGGATACAACGAGCGTGAAGCACTGGCGGCGGTCAAACAGCTCCCGGCCGATATCTCGGTGTCGGAAGGCATTCGCCAGGCATTGAAGACGCTATCTCGAGCCTGATCTCATGATCAATACCAGCCAACTCGCCCGTATCGCCCTGGTGACATTCCTGATCGTCGGCGGATTCCTGGTGCTGGAACCTTTCATGACCGCCATTCTTTTCGCGGCGATTATCTGCGTGTCCACCTGGTCGTTTTACCACCGTCTTTGGCAGCAAGTCGGCCGCCGCGATACATTGGCCGCTGCGTTAATGACGATTCTTCTGCTGGTCGCGCTATTTGTGCCCATGGCTTACCTGGCGGCGAATCTGGCCGATTCTGCAACGGCACTGTTCGAGCATTTGCGGCCAAAATTCGAGCATCCTCAACCGTATGCTCCCGAGTGGTTGCGCAATCTGCCGCTGATCGGCGAGTCTCTCAGCAATTTCTGGCAGCGGATGGCGGCCACTCAGGGCGAGTTCGCCCGTTGGCTGAGCCAGTATCAGGACCCTGCTCGCGAACTTGCATTGCGCGGCGCCAAGGGAGTGGGGCAAGGCTTGTTTCAATTGACTCTCGTGGTCGTGGTTTCTTTCTTTTTCTATCGGGATGGTGCAATGCTGGCCGAGAGCCTGACGACCATCGCACACAAACTGGGCGATAGTCTTGGTATCAAGCTGCTTGACCTGTCTTGCGGCACGGTAAAGGCCGTCATGCTGGGCATCTTCGGCACGGCTGTGGCGCAATCCATCGTCGCCTGGGTGGGATTCATGATCGCTGGCGCCCCGGCGCCATTGCTGCTGGCGACGGCAACGTTCTTCCTCTCCATGATACCGATAGGGCCGCCGCTGATCTGGGGTGGAGCGGCGCTGTGGCTGTTCAATCAGGGTGAATTTGCCTGGGCGATTTTCCTGGTGGTTTATGGCGTACTCGCAATCAGTAGCGTAGATAATATCGTCAAGCCTATCCTGATCAGTCACTCGGCGAAGTTGCCTTTGCTGCTCATTATTCTCGGGGTTCTGGGCGGGGCCATTGCATTCGGCCTGGTCGGTATTTTCCTCGGGCCGACACTGCTTGCATTGGGCTTGAAGCTGACTCAGCACTGGATTTCAGTGCAGCGCCAGGAAATAGTGGAAGCACCATGATAGAAACCGATCGACTTATTGCCGCCGAACCTTTGGGGCGTGAAGAAGAGGCGCTGGAGCGCGCGCTTCGCCCCAAGGTGCTGGACGAGTACATCGGCCAGGAAAAGGCGCGCGGCCAGTTGGAGATTTTCATCAATGCAGCGCGCGGGCGCTCCGAGGCGCTGGATCACGTGCTGCTGTTCGGTCCGCCGGGATTAGGCAAAACGACATTGGCTCACATCGTCGCACGCGAAATGGGGGTCAATCTTCGCCAGACTTCCGGGCCGGTGCTGGAGCGCGCGGGAGATCTGGCCGCGCTCCTGACCAATCTCGAGCCCAACGACGTCCTGTTTATCGATGAAATCCACCGATTGTCACCCGTGGTGGAAGAAATTCTTTACCCCGCGATGGAGGACTACCGCCTCGACATCATGATCGGCGAAGGCCCTTCCGCCCGTTCCGTCAGGCTCGACCTGCCACCGTTTACGCTGGTCGGCGCGACCACTCGCGCCGGCATGCTCACCAATCCGCTGCGTGATCGATTCGGCATTGTGGCGCGCCTTGAGTTTTACACACCGGAAGAGTTGGGACGCATCGTACATCGATCCGCAAACCTGCTCGAAGTCGTGATGGAAGAGGCCGGTGCGCTTGAGATTGCCAAACGCTCGCGTGGTACGCCGCGCATCGCCAACCGATTGCTGCGCCGCGTCCGGGACTATGCGCAAGTCAAGGGCGACGGCGTGGTCTCTGCCGATATTGCCGATGCAGCACTGTTGATGCTGGACGTGGACAAGCTTGGATTTGACGTGATGGATCGCAAATTACTGCTGGCCATCCTCGAAAAATTCAGTGGCGGACCGGTTGGCCTGGACAACCTCGCTGCGGCCATCGGCGAAGAGCGTGACACCATTGAGGATGTGCTGGAGCCTTACATGATCCAGCAGGGCTACCTGATGCGCACGCCGCGCGGACGGATAGCGACGCAGCTTGCCTACCAGCACTTCGGTTTGGCCACCCCTTCGCATCTCGGCGGTCAATTGTTCGATGAATAAATTTATCTGGCCGGTGCGTGTCTACTATGAAGACACTGATGGGGGCGGCGTGGTGTATCACGCCAATTACCTCAAGTTCATGGAGCGAGCCCGCACCGAATGGCTGCGCAGCCTGGGTTTTGACCAAACTGAGTTGCGCTATGGTCCAGGTGTCCTATTTGTTGTCCGTGAAGTCCGTTTAAAATACCGTAAGCCGGCCTGTTTCAACGATGCGTTGCATGTTGTCACTGAACTGTCGAGTGCTGGCCGCAGCCTGCTGGAGTTCGGGCAGACGATACTGCGCGGCGAGGAAACCCTGACCGAAGCCAAGGTCGAAGTTGTTTGTGTGGACGTGGAACGTTTCAAACCGGTAGCGATTCCTCCTGTCATCCGAGAAAAATTAATGGAGATCCAATGAATTTATCCCATGATATGTCGCTCATCAGTCTGGTTACCGGCGCAACGCTGCCGGTACAGATCGTGATGGCACTGCTGTTGCTGGCATCGCTGGTCTCATGGTGGTACATCTTTCTGAAAATGTTCACGATCAAACGTGCCGTGGATGATGCCGAGGCGTTCGAACGCGCTTTCTGGAGTGGCGGCGATCTCAACAAGCTATACGAAGGCATTTCTACCGGTCGGCGCAAATCGCGCGGCATGTCCAGCATCTTCGAAGCCGGCTTCAAGGAATATGCCCGACACAAACGCCAGGGTGGCATGGAAATCAGCGACGTCATGGAAGGGTCGCGCCGGGCAATGCGCGCAGCGCTCAACCGTGAAATGGATGATCTGGACGCACATCTTCCTTTCCTGGCCTCCGTCGGCTCGGTGACGCCTTATGTGGGCTTGCTGGGCACAGTGTGGGGCATCATGAATTCCTTCCGCGGCCTTGCCAATGTGGCGCAGGCGACGTTGGCGCATGTTGCGCCCGGCATTTCCGAAGCGCTGATTGCGACTGCGATGGGTCTTTTCGCAGCCATTCCTGCCGTGATTGCCTATAACCGCTTTGCCGCCAATGTCGACCGGCTGGCCGTGCGCTACGAGAGCTTTATCGAGGAATTCTCCAACATCCTGCAAAGGAAAGCCTGATGGCACGCGGACGACGCTCCCGCCGCCTGATGAACCAGATCAACGTCGTGCCGTATATCGACGTGACGTTGGTGCTGCTGATTATTTTCATGATTACTGCGCCGATGACCAATCCGGGTGTGGTGGAACTGCCGCAGGTTGGGCAGGCACTCAAGCAGACCGCTGCGCCGCTGGTGATTACGCTCAAGGCCAACAAGACGCTGGAGCTGGATGGCAAACCGATGGAACGCGGTGAAATGTTGCTCGAAGTGCGCCAGAAAACCGAGGGCAAGCCGGAGCAATCCGTTGTGATTGCTGCCGATAAAAACGTACGTTATGAAGATGTCATCAGCATCATGGATCTGCTCAAGCAAAACAAGGTGGAGAAGGTCGGGTTGCTGCTCAAGCCGGCGCCCTGATCGACGGCGATGATACGCAAGCACGAAAATTCACTGGCGCTCAAGGCCGGTATTCTGGCTTTGGTGGTGCACCTGATGTTTTTCCTGGTCTTGGTGATGAGCTTCGACTGGAAAAGCGAAATGCCATTGCAGGTGACGGAGGTGGAGTTGTGGGACAGTTTGCCGGTACCGCAGGCGAAACCGTTGCCGCCGCCTCCCCAGCCGCCGGAGCCTCCTAAGCCAGAGGTAAAGGTTGAGGACCCGCCTCCACCTCCTCCTAAGCTTGAAGAGAAAGCGGAGATTGTGGTGAAGGAGAAAAAACCGGAACCTAAGCCGGAGCCCAAAGTGGAAAAGAAGGAGCCACCCAAGCCTGATCCGGCTGAGCTGAAGAAGAAAGAGGAACTTAAGAAAAAAGCGGAAGAACAGAAGCGTAAGGAAGATTTTCGAAAATTGCAGAAAGAGTTGCTCAATGACGATTTGGCGCAGGAATCTCGCGAAGCTGAATTGCAGAGCTTGAAGGCGGCACGTAATGCTGAGCAAGCGCAAAAGGCGGCGGTGGCCTCTGACGGTGTTGTTAAGGAATTTGAAGGTAAGATACGTAGCAAAATATACAGTAAGATGGTTCGGCAGCCTTGCGGTAATGCTGTTCCCGAATACAGTATTTCGCTTATGCCAGACGGCCATCTTTTAGATAAGCCAAAACTAGTAAAAAGCAGCGGTATCACAGCTTGCGATGATGCGGCCTGGCGCGCAATTGTGGACGCGCAGCCGTTGCCTTTGCCGCTCGATCCAGAACTTTTCGCGAATTTTAGGGACTTACGAATACCATTCAAGCCCGAGCAATGATCGGGCGCCAATAACAACTTTTAATTTATAATTTGCCTATGCCACGCTATCTGCTCATTATTTTCTTCTGGCTGCTTGCGTTCGTTCCTCCTGCCGCGCAGGCAGAACTCACCATCGAAATCGTCGGTGGTGCTTCACAGCAAATTCCGATCGCGATCGTTCCATTTTCCCGCCCCTGGCAAACCGAAGGGCTGACGCCCATCATTTCAGCGGATTTGCGCCGCAGCGGTCTGTTCCGCACCCTGGAAACGCGCGGCGTGGCCAGCCAGCCGCACGATCTGCCCGACGTCAAGTATGCCGACTGGTCGGCATTGCAGGCGCAGGCGCTGGTGATCGGCAAGATCGAGCCGCTGGCAGGCGGCAAGATGAAGGTGTCCTTCCGCTTGCTCGATGTCATCAAGCAGACTCCGCTGGCCGGCCTGGAATACGAGATTACGCCTGCCCAGATGCGCGGCACGGCACACAAGATCGCCGACGTAATTTACGAAAAATTGACCGGCGAGC
>DATHWE010000215.1:0-3148 GCA_035460905.1 Methylophilaceae bacterium
AAATAATGCGACAGATCCGAACTGACGACGATCAGGGTCTCCGGCCCGCCCCATACGGCTTCCAGCACCTCGGCAACCTCCTCGGCACTGGCCATGCCTACTGCCAGCGGCAGCAGCGTGAAGTCGGGGAGTAGCGTTTGCAGAAACGGCAAATGCACTTCCAGCGAGTGCTCTAGGGCATGGGCCTGCGGGCTGACCGTTACCTGCGGTAGATGGGCGATCCTGCGCACTGCATCCTGGTCGATATTCACAGTCCCCAGCGGCGTAGCGAAGGCATCCGTGCCTGGCAGCGCCAATCCACGCACGGCTACGCGATGCGTCGGCCCGAGCAGGATCACACGGCGGATGGTATGTGCCAGCGGCTTGAGCAGCGCATAAGCGGTCGCGGCAATCGGTCCGGAATAAATATAGCCGGCATGCGGCACGATCAGCGCCTTCGGTACCAGCCCGGGTGCGCGCGACTCTGCATCGGCCAGCATGGCATCGATATCTTGCGCAAGTATTTCGGCGTTGCCGGGATAGAACATGCCTGCAACGGCGGCGGGGCGGATGGTGGTCATACGCGGCTCCTTTATTAGCACTAGCTAATAAATGGTGGCGATTGGGCTGGAATCAAGACCTGTCATGCTATGATTTTGCGATGTACACGAACAAGAATTACGCCCTGATTCCCGCCGCTGGCAGCGGCAGCCGCATGGGAGCGGAGCTGCCAAAACAATATCTGCCACTGCTCGGCAAGCCCATGATTCATCATACGCTTTCCATTTTTTGTGTACACCCTGCCATCAGCCGGGTATTTGTTGTTCTGAGCCCTGACGATACGGGTTGGCAGCAATACGATTTCTCCGCTTTGAGTGGCAAGGTCGAAGTGCTGCGTTGCGGTGGCGCTACCCGCGCCGAAACCGTACTGAACGGCCTGAATGCGATCGCGGATCAAATAAAGCCGGACGACTGGGTACTGGTACACGACGCCGCTCGCCCATGCCTGACGCAGAGCATGCTGGATAGTCTGTTGGCAGAACTTGCCGACGATGAAACCGGTGGCCTGCTTGCCGTCCCGGTGGCGGATACGCTCAAGCGCGAAGGCAAGAACGGCCGCGTCGATCACACCGAGCCGCGCGCAGGACTGTGGCGCGCACAGACGCCGCAGATGTTCCGTTACGGCTTGCTGTGCGAGGCCTTGCAGGCCATCGGTACCGGAACGCCTACCGACGAGGCGCAGGCGGTGGAATTTCTAGGTCGCGCTCCCCGGCTGGTCATGGGCGACGGACATAACCTGAAAGTGACTTACCCGGAGGATCTGGTGATCGCCGAACTCCTCCTTAAAAACGGAAACGAACAATGATAAGAATCGGCCACGGTTTCGACGTCCATCAGTTGGTGGAAGGGCGCAAGTGCATCATCGGCGGGGTGGATATTCCTCACGAGAAAGGCCTCAAAGGCCATTCCGACGCGGACGTGCTGCTGCATGCCATCTGCGACGCTCTGCTCGGCGCACTGGCACTGGGCGACATCGGCAAGCATTTCCCCGACACCGACCCGCGCTTCAAGGGCATCGATTCGCGTGAGCTGCTGCGGCATGTCACGGCCTTGATCAAGGAAAAGGGCTACGGTGTGGTCAATGTCGATGCGACCGTAATTGCGGAAGAACCCAAGCTGGCGAAGCATATCTCGACGATGTGCGCCAATATCGCGGCGGACCTGGGTGTGGCCACCGATTGCGTCAACGTAAAGGCGACGACATCCGAGCGGTTGGGGTTTACGGGCCGGGGTGAGGGGATTGCTGCCGAGGCGGTATGCCTGGTGACAAACGAATAATCATGAATGCCACGACCCGCACCGAAGCCCAGAAGCGCGCCGACGAAATCCAGGTATTCCGCTGATGTGGCCTTCGGTAAAAGCAGCGAGCCCTGGCTGGAGGCTGTGCGCTGGGAGGGCGTAGCGGCCTCAGGAGTGTGATACCAACCAGAGTAACCCGGGTTTTCATCAGAGCGCAAACCCTGATCGACTAAACTCTGAAGCACCTGCACCAGGCACGAGGGGCGGCGAGTGCTTCGCTAGTGACTCATGCGATTTTCAACGGTGGATATCCAGGGCAGGATACTTTCGGCCAAATGCGATGGATCATCTTGCTCGATCCGCCATCTGCGGCGAATCTCCTGCAAAATTCCCTTTACCTGCCAGATGATTTCATCCAAAAGGATCCGTAGCTCGGCAGAGGCTTCTGAATTATCTGCAGCGTCCTGCGCATGATTTTCGAGCGCATAAGGATTCAAGCCAGCATCCAGGGCTTCGATTTTCAATGCCTGCATGCGCTCATTGATGAAGGCGCTCAGGTTATTTGCTGCAAATGCCTCGCGCATGGACTCCCAGGATTGCAGCACATCGGCAAACGTATTCAGGCTCTGCGCGACTTGCAGCCTGTCTTCTTCGGTGAGCGGCGGATGTTCGATCTCTCCCGAATAAAACACTTTGAGATGCCCGATAAGATTGCGCCCGTATCGTCTGGAATTAAGCTTGAGTATGGTTTCAAGCCGCATCAGGTGAAGATGGGCATCATCTTTCCCATAGTGGCTTGCGACAACTTCAGCCATGGCAATAATCTGGCCGTACCGGCTAATGTCATCACCCGCTAGCCCTTGTGGGTAACCGCTGCCATCGAGTCGCTCGTGATGCTGCAGCACTGCTTCGGCCACGTCATTGGCGTACTCGGGGTCTTCATTCAATATCATCCAGGCGGTAATGGGGTGAGCGTACAAATGCTGCCGCTCTTCCTTGGTCATGCGGTACGAAAGCTCCAGCATTTTTGGCTCGACATGAAGCAGCCCGATGTCATGCAGCAGTGCCGCGGTTGCCAGCTTCATCAGTTGCTGTTCGTTCAGGCGCGATTGAACGCCGAGATAAATCGCGACCAGCGTGACGTAAAGGCTGCGCTTGAACAGCTCCTCGCGCTTCGAGCGCATGACGGTCAGTTTGAAGGCCAGGCTGGGCTTGAGTGGAATCTTGACCAGAATGTCGAAGAGCATGTTGTCGTCCGCCATGTCGTTGCGCATGCGTAACAGGCTGTCATCGAAACCGATGAGAAAATTTGCCTCTTCTACCAGGGTCTGGTTGTTCACACCGTCTTCCGTTGCCAGGCAATCATCCA
>DATHWE010000216.1:0-1614 GCA_035460905.1 Methylophilaceae bacterium
GAAAAGCCTGGCATCACTGTCTCTCGCTGGATCGACGGCGTGCTCGAAAAGAACGAGCACATCGATCAGGGCCCGAACCTGCGCGCGGCGATCTACTGGGGCATGGCCGCCAACAGCCAGACGCGCGGCGCCGAAATGAAACAGGCGATGGAGAAGCTGGACCTGTTGGTGGTGATCGACCCCTATCCCGCGGCTGCTTCCGTGATGCATGACCGCAAGGACAATACCTACCTGCTGCCGGCAGCGACGCAGTTCGAGACCTATGGCTCCTGCACGGCTTCCAACCGCTCGCTGCAATGGCGCGAGAAGGTGATCGAGCCTTTGTTCGAGTCGCGTCCCGACCACACGCTGATGTACGCCTTCGCCAAGAAGTTCGGCTTTGAAAAAGAGCTGACGAAGAACATCAAGATCAACAAGGACGCACAGGGCTGGGACGAGCCGGATATCGAGGACACGCTGCGTGAGATCAATCGCGGTACCTGGACCATTGGCTACAGCGGTCAGTCGCCGGAGCGGCTCAAGTTGCACATGAAGTATGCGCACACCTTCGACGTGACCACGCTCAAGGCGACCGAAGGCCCTTGCGCCGGCGATTATTACGGCTTGCCGTGGCCGTGCTGGGGTACGCCGGAAATGAAGCATCCGGGTTCGCCCAACCTGTACGATGTGACGGTGCCGGTGGCCGAGGGCGGCATGGGCTTCCGCGCCAATTTCGGCGTGGAGCGCGACGGCGTCAGCCTGCTGGCGGAAGACAGCGTGACGGTGAAGGGTTCCGAGCTCGAAGGCGGTTATCCCGAGTTCGACCATGTGCTACTGAAAAAACTGGGCTGGTGGAACGACCTCTCCGAAACGGAAAAGCTGGCGGCCGAAGGCAAGAACTGGAAGACCGACCTCTCCGGCGGCATCATCCGCGTGGCGATCAAGCATGGCTGCGCACCGTTCGGCAATGCCAAGGCGCGTGCCGTGGTGTGGAACTTCCCGGACCCGGTGCCGGTGCACCGCGAGCCGCTCTACACCAAGCGCCGCGACCTGATCGACAAGTATCCGACGCACAAGGACATGAAATCCTTCTGGCGGTTGCCGACGCTGTACGAATCCGTGCAGCAGGCCAACAGGGACGCGGCCAGCGATTACCCTGTCATCCTTACCAGCGGACGCTTGGTGGAGTACGAAGGCGGTGGCGAGGAAACCCGCTCCAACCCGTGGCTGGCGGAGTTGCAGCAGGAAATGTTCTGCGAGATCAATCCTGCGGATGCCGTCAAGCAAGGTGTCGTCAACAACGACTACATCTGGGTGGAAACGCCGCTCAAGGTGCGCATCAAGGTGCGGGCGCTGCTGACGGAACGCGTAGCTCCGGGCGTGGCCTTCATGCCGTACCACTTTGGCGGCTGGTGGGAAGGCAAGGACCTGATCGACAAATATCCGGAAGGTGCGGCGCCATATGTGCGCGGCGAGGCGGTGAATACTGCGACCACCTACGGCTACGACTCAGTCACCATGATGCAGGAAACCAAAGTGACCTTGTGCAAGTTCAGCAAGGCTTAAAGGAATACAGGGGTTATCCATGGCAAGAATGAAATTCATCTGTGACGTCGAGCGCTGCATCGAATGCAA